>NZ_JBCNZM010000179.1:2595-8504 GCF_040227615.1 Bacteroides sp. RTP31139st1_H2_RTP31139_211217
AGAATGGCGCAAGTATCGGTGTCGGGTCGAACTCGGCATATTCGGGCATACCGTACATTTTGGTAAGCACTTCGTACATGCGTGTATAGGCGTTGTTTTTCAGCTTGATGGGAGCATTGTCCTCGCGCTTGGCAGCCCTTATCTCATAATAAGTGCCGCTTTCATCGAGAAGTTTCCTCACATCCGCCTCGCAGTCTTCGGGAATCCAGCCTTCCATCAACACTACGGCACCTTCTGCCATATGTTCGCTGTTCAGCTTGACTTTCAGCAGGTCTATCTCTTCCTGGAGCTGTAGGTTGTACTTCTCCAACGTGCAGTAATTCGCTTTGCAGAATTCTTTCAATCCGGCATGTGCCTGCACAAGGGCCTCTTCCGTATCGGCTTTCTTCCGGCTCAGTTCGGAGAGGCTGAGTGAAGGCAGACGGAGCGGTTCCACATCCAGTTCTACCGGTTGGGGGGTGACGGTCACGAAATAAAGATGTCCGCCGTTCTCTTTCACCACGATGGCATTGTAGTCCTCTGCCCACGCTTCGTTATAGTCTTTCTCCGGGCAGGTATAGAACTGCACGAACCAACCAGCATCTTCCAGCTTGCGGATGGCTCTCCAATCGAAATCGCCCCAGACTTCCATCTGCGCCACATCCTTGTCGATGGCGGGAATCTGCTGGTTCAAGTCTTGTATCCGCGCCTGCAAGTCCTCGTAGAATTTCACCAGAGCATCGGCCGACAACTCTTTATGCACCTTTTCTTCCGGCTGTTTGTCTGCCAGGGTGTGCATGCTCTGAAGCATATTCTTGTAGAGCGTACGCTTCTGCATGAATTGCTGCAAGGTGTCGTCCATCTCGCCGCACTGCCTTTCCACAACGTGCACCACGCCCAGTTCCCGGATTTGTGCCAGAAATGCTTCGTACTCCTTATGATACACAAGGAACGTGAGCTTCTTCATTTTCGTAATCATGCCTCTGCCTCCTTCCTTTTCTCCTGATGGGATTTCATGATTTTCTGCGATGACTTGGAAAGGTTCTCCTCGTCTTCCATAAACCGCTTGATTTTGCGCAGAGCATCCTGATAACCCGGAATCTGTACTTTCTCAAAAAGATTCACCTTCTGGGTGGTCTTTTTACGCGCATGTTCCAACAAGTTCAACTTGGCAACAGTAAATTCACGCTCGATGGCAGTATGTGCCAGTGACTTAAGCAAATGCAGCCCGTCTGCATACCATTTGGGCGCATTGAACAAGCTGTAAGGGCGTATCTCGAAATCTACATTCTCGAGCAACGGCACCCGTACACCGGCAATCTTCTTTACACCGAGATGAACATCGCTGACCTTTATCAATGAAGCGTCGAACTCATTCCAAAGGGCGAACATGGCTTCGTAAGCTTGGATTTCCTTTTCCAACCTCGCGTCCAACGCGGCAGCGTCTCCCTTGCAGCGCTTCACTTCCATACGCAGGGCACTCTCCTTGTTCTTGATGATGGGGAGTGTACGCACGCGCACCTTCAGTTGCTTTTCGAGTTGCTGAAGCGAGGTTTTGTTATATTGAAACTTAATAGCCATTTTATTTACGATTTAACGATTTACGATTAGACGACTGAAGCTACTCAATTTCTCAATTTACAGATTTACAATTTCAGTAATATCAATCGTAAACCGTAAATCGTCTAATCGTACATTTATTTAGTTTGCTTTCGGCCAGAACTGGTCCACAAGCTCTTTCTTGATATTCACCTCTTCCGGACGGAAATACTTGCCGAACAGACTCCATGCCACATCGAGCATCTCTGTGGTATCGAGGTTGACATCGATGGCCAGTAGCTGGTTGGAGTAGTCCTTGGCAAAGGCAAGGGTACGTTCGTCGTAGTTCGTCAGGTCAAAACCGTTTTCAAGCTTGGTTTTGGCGTTGGCGGCATCGGCGTACAGACGTACGGCGGCATTCATCACCTGCGGATGGTCCTTACGTGTCTTTTTGCCCGTAACAAGCTGTTTCAGACGGGACAAGGAACGGAACGGGTCAACGATAACCTTACCGATGTCGCTGTCACGACGGAGGAACAACTGGCCTTCCGTGATATAACCCGTATTGTCGGGCACGGCATGCGTAATGTCGCCACCGGACAGAGTCGTCACCGCAATAATCGTGATGGAACCGCCGCTTGGGAACTGCACCGCCTTTTCGTATATCTTCGCCAAGTCCGAATAAAGGGATCCCGGCATGGAGTCCTTCGAAGGAATCTGGTCCATACGGTTGGATACGATGGCGAGCGCATCGGCGTAGGAAGTCATATCCGTCAGCAGCACCAGCACCTTTTCATTATTGTTTACAGCAAAATACTCGGCCGCCGTCAGTGCCATATCCGGAATCAGCAGACGCTCTACCGGAGGATTCTCGGTGGTATTCATAAAGCTGACGATACGGTCGAGCGCACCGGCATTGGAGAATACGTTCTTGAAGTAGAGGTAGTCATCGTTCGTCATACCCATACCGCCAAGGATAATCTTGTCGGTCTCCGCACGCAGAGCCACATTCGCCATCACCTGGTTGAAGGGCTGGTCGGGGTCGGCAAAGAACGGAATCTTCTGTCCGGACACCAGCGTATTGTTCAAGTCGATACCTGCAATACCGGTTGCAATCAGTTCCGAGGGCTGCTTACGGCGCACCGGATTCACGGATGGACCGCCAATTTCCACCTCCTCGCCTTCAATGGCCGGACCACCGTCGATGGGGTCGCCAAAGGCGTTGAAGAAGCGTCCGGCAAGCTGCTCGCTCACTTTGATTGTAGGAGCCTTGCCCAAGAATACTACCTCTGCATTGGTGGGAATACCTTCCGTACCCTCAAACACCTGCAAAGTCACTTCGTCGCCGGCAATCTTCACCACCTGGGCCAGCTTGCCGTTTACGGTCGCCAACTCGTCATACCCCACTCCGGTTGCCTTCAGCGAACACGTAGCTTTCGTAATCTGAGTAATCTTGGTATATATTTTTTGAAATGCTTTTGTTGCCATCTATTTATTTACAATTTAGCAATTTACTATTTACTATTTAAATCTCTGCCATCCTATTCTACTATTTTCCTATCTACAACCTCCGTACACCTGCATCCGCAAGGCAAATAGTAAATTGTAAATAGTCACATAGTACATCCTTAGGCTTTACGTTCCTCAACCAGTTCCTGCAACTGCTTATGGAACTTGTCGTATTCTTCCGACTTAAACTTCGAGTAGTTCATCTGCTTACAGATGTTAATCATTTTCTTGAAGTAATCCATTACTTCGTTGAAGTTGTCGAACTCAAATTCTGTATGACAGATTTCTATTACCATATTCAGAATCTCCTCCTGACGCTCCATCGGGGTCACGGCATCAATTTCATCAAAGGCATCCTGCTGCAGAATAACGAAGTCAATCAATTCCGATTTCCAGAAAGTCACGTGATACTCTACGGGCACACCGTCGTCACCCAAGATGTTGATTTGCTCGGCAATCTCCTTACCACGCTGCAAACGGGTCTTGATTTCATTCACCTTGCCAATCCACTCACCATTGATGTGCTTGGTGATATACTCTTCAAATTCAGGGTATTCTATATATTTGGAATACGAGTCAATCGGGTTTACGGCAGGATAACGCTTCTTGTCGGCACGGTCTTGCTCAAGGGCATAGAAGCAGCGTGCCACCTTCTTCGTATTCTCGGTTACCGGCTCCTTCAAGTTACCACCGGCAGGCGATACCGTACCGATGAAAGTAATGGAACCGGACTCGCCGTTGTTCAGCTTCACATAACCCGCACGGCCGTAGAAGTTGGAGATGATGGAGGACAAGTCCATCGGGAAGGCATCGGGACCGGGCAACTCCTCCATACGGTTGGACATCTCGCGCAATGCCTGCGCCCAACGTGAAGTGGAGTCCGCCATCAGCAGTACCTTCAATCCCATGCTTCGGTAGTATTCTGCAATCGTCATAGCCGTGTAGACAGATGCCTCACGGGCAGCCACCGGCATGTTCGAAGTATTGGCAATGATAATCGTACGTTCCATCAGCTTCCGTCCCGTATGCGGGTCAACCAATTCGGGGAATTCTGTAAAGATTTCCACAACCTCGTTGGCACGCTCACCGCAGGCAGCGATGATTACGATGTCCGCTTCCGCTTGTTTTGAAATGGCATGCTGAAGCACCGTTTTTCCAGTACCGAACGGACCGGGGATAAAACCCGTACCACCTTCCACAATCGGGTTTACGGTGTCGATTACACGCACACCGGTTTCCAGCAATTTGAAAGGACGCGGTTTTTCCTTATAGTTGGTCATGGCGCGCTTCACGGGCCATTTCTGTATCATGTTCACCCGGATGTCATTACCTTCGCTATCCGTCAGCACTGCAATGGTATCCTCAATGCTGTAATCACCTTCCTTTGCAATTGATTTCACGGTGCACACACCTTTCTGTTCAAAAGGCACCATGATTTTCAGAGGTTGGAAGTTTTCGTCCACTTGTCCCAGCCAGGCAGCGGCTTCCACTTGGTCGCCCACCTTTGCCAAAGGCACAAAATGCCATTTGCTTCCTTTATCCAGCGGATAGGTATATTGCCCGCGTTTCAAGAAAACACCGTCCATCTTATCGAGGTCGTTTTGCAGACCGTCGTAGTTTTTCGAAAGCATACCGGGCCCCAGTGTTACTTCGAGCATATGTCCGGTAAACGCAGCTTCGGCCCCCACTTTCAGTCCGCGGGTACTCTCAAATACCTGCACGTAGACCTGGGTACCTACTACCTTAATCACCTCCGCCATCAACTTGTCTCCTCCGGTCGAGATATAACAAATCTCATTCTGCGCTACCGGTCCGTCGACGACGAGGGTCACCATGTTGGCTATTACGCCACTAACAGTTCCTTTTGTTGCCATATATTTTTAGTTGTTTATTTTATCTGAATTCTGCGGGTATCTGCACCTCGTCTTTCAAGGCAGCGATAATGCTGCGGAACAGTTGGTTACCCTTCTCTTTATCCAACGAAATCCACCGTTCTATCATCTCCAGCTGTAGCAGGAAGACAAACAGACGTTCCACGGTAAAGTAATCGAAGAATGTGGCCTCCTCCATCCAGTCCCAGCGAAGCTGGTCCAGTTTCTTTTCCCGGTCCACCAGTTCCTCCGTCTCACTGATTTTCACCAGCTGCTCCAGATAATCCACCTCAGTACCCAGACCGAAGTCACGGGCATTGGAAGTACGCAGAGCCTCGCACACTTCCGTATCACCCACAATCAGCGGAGCAATGTCCAGCTTGAACTTACGTGCTGTGAGCGCCACCAATATATTATTGAGAGTGAGGTTGAAGCCAAACCAGGAAGACACAAACTGATTCCTGGATTCCATAGCATAGGCGTAATAGAGCGCTGCCAGGCGGTCTTCATACAAGAAACCGTCCTCGGCAGGCAGGCTGAAGTATTCGGAAATGAACGTAGAGAGATAAGATGGGAATACACTGTCAGAGACTTCGTCGCCATCCTTCAGTTGTGAGATATATTCCACCAGTTCCTCCGACGAATAGTTTCCGCGCGGGTCGATGGCAGCATCCTTATCCTTCAATAGTTTCAAGACATTCGCATTATCGAATTTCAGATAAAACAAATCTATCAACTTTTTATCATCTTCCGACAAGGCAGGATATAGTTCCGTCTTGAAATCGGCTACTGTATAGCTCAGTTTACTGTCTTCCAGAGTAAGTTCAGGCAAACCGGCTACCAAGTAATAGTATTTACTCATAATCCTGTGGGAGTTTTTAGAACAGCATTTCCACTAATTGCGGACGCAGGAATTCCTTGAAGTAATTCATAAATTCTTCTTCGCCAAAGTTCACCTTGTACGAACCATCGGCAGGCGATACGGAGAACAAGGTTTTGATGCCATTCACT
>NZ_JBCNZM010000179.1:8526-9218 GCF_040227615.1 Bacteroides sp. RTP31139st1_H2_RTP31139_211217
CGCCATTTGGACGCCAATGCAACGATGAAGGCATTAAGATAATCCTTGTTTGCAGCAAATGCCTTTACATCGGCATTCACAATGTTGTCCGTCACCAACGTAGCGATTTCGGACTTCAGAGCATTCACAGCCTGACCGGCAAACAACTTTAATTCAGATTTTGTATTCTCTGCCAGTTCATCGGCAGACTTATGAGCGGTAGCCACGATAGAATCCGCTTCCTTGTGAGCATCCTCTATAATTCTCTTGGCTTCTTCCTGAGCTTTTGCGATAAGTTTCTGTGCCTCTTCGTTTCCTTTCTCTACGCCTTCGCGGTAGATCTTATCGGTCAGCTCTTGAATCTTGTTTTCCATATTTGCAGGAGTTATTATATGATTTATATTACAATATTAATTGCGTGATTTTTTCCTTTCCTATTAGATTCACGCCAAATTTACAAAAATCCATTTGATATTGAATAGAAAGAAAGGAAGAAAAGTTCTTGCTCTTCCAAAAAAAACTCATTTTACACCAACTTTGTTCTGTAATGATAACAAAAGAATGACAAAAGAAGCAGAAAAATACGTATGCAACAACGCATGACAGGGATTAAGGGGAGCAGTTCCGGAGGTATATAAACGAACAAAGCCTCCGTATCCTTATCAGACACGGAGGCTTCTTCTGAAAACGGCGACTACCTACTCTCCCACTGT
>NZ_JBCNZM010000180.1:0-9186 GCF_040227615.1 Bacteroides sp. RTP31139st1_H2_RTP31139_211217
TTTTTAGGCGATTTTCGGCACTTTCAAGACTCCCCATGTCTATTTCCACCTTTTTGGCTGTTGCATCTTCTATGCGTCTTGTATAGGCTTCTACACGCTTCAATTCTTGAAACACAAGTTCTACCGCAAGCTGCGGATTTACTTTGGGTGTGGTGTCCTTTTTCTTTCGGGGACTGTACTGTCCCTGCTTATAGGTGTAATCCTCCGTTTTTGGGTTTGAGGGTGTTTCCATAATTCCTGCTGATTGAGTTATACTTCAATTTTTTCTGTGTCTTCTCGATGTGGGCAAGCGTATAATCTTTCCCTATCTCGCTTGCCTTGTATTCTGTTCCGCTCCGGGCTTCCACGTAATAACCGTTGAGTTTGCCGGTACTTGCCCGGGCTTCCCTTACCTTGAAACCCAGCTTTCCGAGTTCACGGCTGAATCCGGCAAGGTCAAATCCCTGCATCCTTGCAAGGACACCGTTCATAGCCTGTTTTATCTCTTCCCTGTTGGCTTTGCCTATGTCCTTTGACTGTACCAAGTTCCGCTCTCTGGCTATACTGTTGGCGGCTTCCGTTGCTCTCTTCCCTATCCAGTTGTCTTTGTAGAGTTCTCCCGATAACGACACACGGTTTGCCAGTATATGCAGGTGGGCTTGCCTGCGGTTCTTCTCCGTTCCACTGTGCTTCACAATGATATACTGGTGGTTCATCAAGCCCATGCGCTGCATGAAGTCGTTGCCGAGCTTCGCCCAGTCCGCATTGGTCATGCCTGCACTTTCTTCCACTGAAGGACTGACCTCAAACCGAAGGCAGTTGTTCTTTACGTTCGGGAAATCAACGAAGTAAGGTTTCATTTCCTGCACCATTTCTTCGCCTGTGCAGCCAAAAAGTTCATGGCGGTGTATCTCAGTGGCTGCTGCCTCTCCGTTTATCTCTTTGGCAAGGTCGTACTCCAGTGCTGCCGTGCCATGAGATATGCTCTTTCCTTTTGCTATCATCGTGAAAGTATCTTTTTAAGTTCTTTGATTAGTGCCTGGTTCTCCTCGAACACTTCCCTGTACTGGCGCCCACCGAAGTAGTTGTTCAGACGCTGGAGTGTTCCTTTCAGTCGGGCTATCTCCCGAAACAGTTCCCTTTCTTCTTCCGTGTACCTCTCCTTGGGTCGTCCGCCCAGTGCGAGTGTACGGCAGTATTCCGATGTGCTGATGCCGCATCGGGCTGCCTGTTCCGCAAGTGCCGCCTTTTCAAGTGCGGTGCAGCGGAATGTTATCTTTTCCGTTCGATTTACTTCCATGTCGCAAAGGTAGTCTTAAAATCCTTTTGAGCAAAGCGAGAAAGGCAAGAATGTCCGACAAGGACACTTCTTGCTATATATACACATGCCGCATGGGAATACATCCACGCCAACCGCCCAGCAAAAAGCCCCGGCGTGTTAGAAAATCCCCCACAGCCTAACAAATTCTACCCCATTTCTACCCAAGGGGATTACACGCCGCAGAAGTCATCCGGGAACATGTCTTCCAGTTCGTCCAAATCAATGGTTTCTTCTTCGGACACCTCCACCCATTCAATGTTTTCTTTCCCTCTTATCGCACATGAGTACATCTCGGCGGCGGCAAGAGAAGAGAACACCTCGTGCATAGGCTCGCCGTTCTCTAACCAGTAAACACAATATTCGACCATAACAGTTTTATCATTTATCGTTGTAATGCCCCTCTACCTCCAAGATGTAGACCTCTACCACTTCCTCGTAAATGTCATAGATTATCCGGTCATGGGCGGTAATGTGTCGAGACCATGTAATATCCCCACCGCCCCTTAACGCTTCGGGATGCCCAAGCCCAGTCTTAGGGTGCTCTAACAATTCTTTGTAGATTTTCTTATACTTCTTGAACAAATTGGGGTTTGATTTCTTCCATTTGGCAATCACCTTATCCACCCCGTCGGAAACCCTAATTGTGTACATCATAGACTATCGAAATAAGCGTCAATATCCTCACTGCTTTTGAGGGTAACACACTTTCCGGATTTGATTTCTTCCCTTGCCTTGTCAATCCTTGCTTGCAGCTCCGGGGTTATCATCAAATCTTCACGACCAACTTTTACCAAAGCGTAAATCTCGTTTTTCCTGCGAATTAGTACCTGCTCGCCATTGTCAGCTTTGGTGAAAGACGCTGCGAGGTTGTTACGGTATTCTCTTACTGATAATGCTTCCATATCTGTTTGCTTTTAAATTCAGCACAAAGATAGCTATATTTCAATAAAATACAAACATTTTGTACACAAACGTGTACACGCCATAAAAACCCGTTTCCAATCCTACCGCCCGTTGGTTGGTTTTGCTTTGCTCTTTTTCCCTATCGTTTTTCTTTTTCCGACAGTAAATCAACCACTTAGCTCTATAAATTCCCCTTGTCTGTTATAAGCATCGTCTGTAATATGCTCTATCACTTCTTCGCAAACGCCCATAAATAAAGGGATTAGAACATGTGTTTCCCCACACTTTGGGAGTTTAGTCCCCACACTTTGGGAGTTTAAAAGTAAATTAGTCCCCACACTTTGGGAGTTTTACCCCTCTTTTTTTGTTTTAATGTGGGGATTGTGTATATTTGCAGCAAATCAATCGTTTATGAAAAAGAAACTACCTATTACCAAGAATAAAGATGTTGTTGTTTCATGGGTATATACATGGTCAAAACAGCAAGACATGTCCATACACGAACAAAGAATAGTTCTTCGCATACTGGAAGCGTGCCAAGCTGAACTAAAGGGAGTAAAACTGAAAGATTATGCAGGCACGAAACGCAAGTTTGAGCATGGACTTTGGGATGTTGATGCACAAATGCATGTATCTGACGTTATTTTTTCCGGACGTGATTACAATGAAATCATAGCCGCACTCGATTCTTTGGCAGGACGTTTTTTTACTTACGAAGATGACGAGGAATGGTGGAAGTGCGGATTTATATCTAACCCAAAATATAAAAAACGCACTGGCATTATAACCTTTCGTGTGTCTAACGACCTTTGGGATGTGTTTACCAAGTTCGCCAAGGGGTACAGAGAATTTGAGTTAAACAAGGCTCTTGCGCTACCTACTGGGTATTCCCTTAGGTTTTACATGTTAATGAGTGGGCAGGTGTACCCTTTGGATATATCCCTTGAAAACTTGAAAGACCGTCTTGGCATACCTGCGGACAAATACAAGGACAAGAACGGAAAAGACAGAATAGATCATTTTGAGGAAAGAGTTTTGAAACCAGCAAAGGCTGCGCTTGATGAGAGCTGCCCATACACTTTCAACTACGTGAAAGTGCGTGAAAACCCAAACAACAAACGTAGCAAGGTGACCGGGTTTAGGTTCTACCCGGTCTATCAACCACAGTTCAGAGATGAAGAACTGGAAGGGAAAGAATTGCAAGCAAAGGTTACAGCACGATATCAGATAGACAGCCATGTGTACGAGTACCTCCGTTATTCCTGCGGCTTCACATCGGAAGAGATAAACCGGAACAAAGAGACATTCATAACGGCACAAGAAAAGATAACCGACCTTATCGGAGAACTGGCTCTCCTAAACGGAAAATCACGAGAAAAGAACAATCCGAAAGGGTGGATTATAAACGCCCTTAAAGGGAAAATCAAGGATAAGTAACAAGATTACCCGGCTGAAACACTCCGGGTAATCTTGTCAAATCAGAGGAACGATTTCCATTTCTACACCAAGTTCTTTCATCTGCTGTTGTATTTCCTCGCTGCTTAGTTTCTCTCTCGCCAGTGCAAGCCCATGAAAGGCGTCCCAGCCTGCCGGCTTCGAAACGATACTACCGTTTAGGACGGCATGGGTGATTTCGCCGCCGGACTTCGCACCCTTGTTCAGTATGAAGAAGAACCGGGGTTCTTCGTGTTCCGTTGTTCCCATAATTCGTAAAGTTAGATGTTTATTTATTCCCCTTTTGTTCCCTTGCCTGCTCTTGGTAGTATTCATAATACTGCTTGTAGTTGTCCCGGTCTTTGGCTGCATCCGTCCAAAGATAGCACATGAAACAAGCGAACAATAGGGAGATAACAGCACAAAGGATTGAGTAGAACGAAATTCGTTTGTCCACATAACCGCCGTTTTTCATTCTGTACCCCTGCCGTTCAAAGTCCGCCAACACGTTTTTTAGGCGATTTTCGGCACTTTCAAGGCTTTTCCCGTCTATTTGTACCTTTCGGGCTGTTGCGTCCTCTATGCGCTTCGTATAGACTTCAACACGCTTTAGTTCTTGATACACCAGTTCTACCGCAAGCTGCGGGTTTACCCTTGGCGTTGTATCTTTTCTTTTCCGGGGGCTGTACTGTCCCTGCTTAACGTTGGAAGCTGCCGCTTCCGGGTGTGAGTTTGTTTCCATGAGATATGTTCATTGAGTTGCACTTCAGTTTGCTTTGTGTCCGCTCGATATGGGCGAGAGTGTAGCCTTTCCCTATCTCGCTTGCCTTATACTCCGTACCGCTTCGGGCTGTGACATAGTAGCCGTTAAGTTTCCCGGTGCTTGCCCTGGCTTCCCGGACTTTAAAACCTCTCTTACCAAGTTCTTCCTTGAATTTGGTAAAGTCAAAGCCCTGCATCTTCTTCAATACGCCGTCCATGGCTTCCTTGATTTCCGCTTTGTTGACTTTGCCAATGTCCTGCGACTGTACAAAGTTCCGTTCCTTGGCTATGGCATTGGCGGCTTCCGTTGCCTTTTTCCCTATCCAGTTGTCCCGGTACAGTTCCCCGGAAAGGGAAACCCGGTTTGCCAGTATGTGCAGGTGGGCTTGCTCTTTCTTGCTCTCCGTACCGCTGTGCCGGATGATGATGTACTGGTGGTTCGCCAACCCCATGCGCTGCATGAAGTCGTTACCAAGTTCCGCCCAGTCCGCATCCGTAAAGGTGGCGCTTTCCTCTATCGAGGGGCTGACCTCGAAACGTAGGCAGTTGTTTTTTACGTTCGGAAAATCAATGTGATACGGTTTCATTTCCTGCACCATTTCCGCACCAGTACACCCATAAAGTTCATGCCGGGCTATCTCGGTGGCTACTGCCTGCCCGTTTATCTCTTTGGCGAGGTCGTACTCCAATGCCGCCACACCATGTGATATGCTTTTCCCTTTCCCTATCATCGTGAGAGTATTTTTTTGAGCTCTGTAATTAGTGCCCGGTTCTCCTCGAACACTTCCCGGTACTGGCGACCACCGAAGTAGTTGTTCAGCCGTTGGAGCGTTCCTTTCAACTGGGCTATGTCCCGGAGAAGCTGCCGTTCCTCCTCGGTGTACCTCTCCCTTGGGCGCCCCCCAAGGGACAAACTCCGGCAGTATTCCGATACGCTTAGACTGCACCGGGCTGCCTGCTCCGCAAGTGCGTCCTTTTCAAGTTCGGTACACCGGAATGTAATCTTTTCGTTCCGTCTTAGTTCCATGCCACAAAGGTAATCTTAAAATCTTTTTGAGCAAAGCGAGAAAAGCAAGAATTGTCCGACAAGGACACTTCTTGCTATATATACACGCCGCATGGGGATACACACAGCGATAACACACAGCATAGCCACACACTTTTTTCTTTTTTCCCTGCCATTCCCACAACGGAACACGGAGAGCAGTCAAGGGTTCGAGCGGAAAAAACCGCACAGCGAAGCTGCTCAGGATTTTTTCAGATCCGAACTTGCGAAGCCCTTGACGGCTTCGGAGTGTGGAGTTACCTTTGCAGACTGAAAAGAGAAAAAACACAGTTCGCTTCACTAACGCTGACTGGTCAAAGGATACCCTGTTCAGATATGATTTTTTTAAGAATAGATACACTTACGGTAGAGAAGTCTGACTTATCATAGACATCCACAAGATAAACACGACCTTCACTCTCCGATGCACAAATCGTGTATGTGATAACACGTGCTCCCCCAGACTTACCCTTCCCCTTAGAAACAATGGCAAGTCTTATTTTACGGATACCTGGGCTCAGTTCATCCCCCTGCATGGGGTTCTTTTCCAATGACTCGATAAAATCCTTCATGTCAGCCTTAAAAGACTTATACCTTTTTGCAAGGATTTTCGCTTCCCTCTCAAAATGCGGGGTGGTCTTTACTTCAAAGCTCATCAAGGAATGCGTTTGCGCTCTTGGCTGGCTGCTCACCAGCTTCGATTCGTTTCACTTCATTCAAGCCCTCTCTTATTCGAGTGGCTATTTTTTCTTCTACGGACACTGGCACCAGTTTAAAATCACCGATACGTGAAGTCAGAAAGACGGATTCTCCCTGAATAGCACGAAGAAGGGTCGCTGTCTGATTCGTCCGAAATTTGCTCAATGGAATTACTTGCATATATCTTAAACTTTTTTGATTGTGATACAAATGTAACCATTGTTACCGATATTGTAACCAAATTAATATACTTTAACACGCAAAAAAAAGCTTCAATAAACGCACAATCCCCCAACCCCCTTACGAGGGGGCTTTGTCTTTGTTTTCCCTATTGTTTTTCGTCCGTTTTTTCCGAAAGTTGGGAAGCAATCTCAACCTTATGAGCTTGTTTCTATCTTAACATCGACTATCTATGTCCTATCCTCGCGCGCGCGCATTATGCGAGAAAAACACCCTCTAAGTACGAGATAAAGAATACTAAAGTACGAGATAAAGAATAAAAATCACCCCCATCAAGTACGAGATAAAGAATAAACAGTACGAGTTCTATTTGTTAAACTCGTACTTAATTTGTATCTTTGCAGAAAACCATAAAAGCACACTTATGAAACCAACTACTTACATTGATTGGGACGGTCTGAAAGATATTCCGTTCTTCTACTGCGACACAAAGGAAGATGAAGAAAATAAAGACTTCGACATATACTATCAAGGGAAACTGGTGCTGCATGACTACAACCATTGCGGACACTACCTATACACAGCCGCTGTGCTGTTTAGCAGAATCAAGAATAAAACGGCAGACTGGGTAAATCTGCGCAACCTTTGGATTCTGCGTGATTGTGTGCGTGAGAACTACAATCATGGAATAGGGGTGGACGACATTATCTTTGGAGAGGATTTTGATGGCGAGAACCTCGATACACTCACACCGCTTACTAAGAAACGCTTCGATTATTTGTGTAAGCGGATTAAGGAACTTGACCCATACGCAACAATCTAAAAGAATACCTATGAGCGAAAACCTACCAAACAAAGCCGTATTCCAGTCCTATATATGGACATGTGCCAAATACGATTTCAGTCCTTACGAAAAGCGTATCATATATCGTCTTATCGAATTTGCCCAACGATGGTTGGAAGGTATTAAAATCAAAGACCATATGCACAAGATTGAGCCGTCTGACTGTGGGGTGAACATCACCATGCCTGTAGCATCCATTCTTCGAGACGAAGATGACCACAACTATGCCAAGGCTAAAGCTGCATTCACATCGCTATCTAAGAAAGGGGCTGAATATGAAGATGATAAGATTTGGTTCTATACAGCCATCATCGAACACCCTAAAATAGAAAAAGGCACAGGTATTGCTACCTTCCATGTCTATGACCCTATCTGGAGAGCCGCACTTGATTTTACGAAAGGGTTCAAGAAATACGAACTCATAACAGCCATGAAGTTTAAAAGCGTCTATGCCATGCGATTCTATGAGCTGATGTCCGGACAAACCCAACCTTTGTTCGTGTCGTTAGAGGGGTCTGACGGACTTCGCGAAAGGTTTTGCTTGCAAGGAAAATACGAAAGAGTTAATGATTTCAAGAGATATGTTATCGATGCAGCTAAAAAAGAACTTGATGAATCCTCTCCATACTCCTTTGTTGCTAAGGAGGAAAAGGAAGGAAAGAAGGTCATTGGCTGGACCCTATTCCCTGTATTCTTTGAAGACAGAGAAGACCCTGCACTACAGGAACAAGCGCGCATGGCTAAAGTTACGGCACGGCTCCAGCTGGAGAACAACGTATATGACTACCTCAAATTCTCCTTTGACTTCAAGTCTGATGAAGTCAACAAGAACAAGAAAACCCTTATCGAGGGGCAAAACCGCATCCCCAATTTCATGGGGTTCCTGGGAGAATTGAAAAAAGGCGCACGACTGGCAGAAAACCCCAAAGGATATGTTATCGGGGCTATCAAAAGAAAATTAAAAGAAATCTAACTGAATAACAAATAATTTCTTAAGTTTGCCATATCTAAACTTTAAATGTGTATTATATGAAAAAGTTTTTATTATCATTAGCTACTGCTTTTTCCTTTGTGTTATTCTTAGGGTCATGTACCAATGAAGAGGACATAAACAACAACGGTTATTCCGATAAAGAAAAAGCTAAAATTGAAACATTGATGAATTTGTTCGATTCTTATGGT
The DNA here is from genome assembly GCF_040227615.1 of Bacteroides sp. RTP31139st1_H2_RTP31139_211217. Lineage (NCBI taxonomy): Bacteria > Pseudomonadati > Bacteroidota > Bacteroidia > Bacteroidales > Bacteroidaceae > Bacteroides > Bacteroides sp. RTP31139st1_H2_RTP31139_211217. The sequence continues at coordinate 8,350 of NZ_JBCNZM010000180.1, forward strand.
TGGGAACTTGACACGACTGTTAGTATAGAACAGCGTAACAAAGAACTTTTAGAAATGGATTACGAAAAGACTAAAAGTTTCTTGGAGTACATGAGTAATGGTATTGAGTTTGATAATTTTGAACCAACTCAACAAAATGAAGACAATGCACCAAAAGCCTTAAGCAACACAAGATCTACTATGACCTTCCCTATATATGGTAGTCATAGTAGTGCTGTCGCTTCATCGCAAACCACTATGATTTTATCTTATGACGGTCCAAAACCTTCAAGTGTAACGATACAAAGTACATCAGTATCTTCAAACCCTGCAACAACTTGGACCCCTGACGAATACGGTTCTTTTAATTTTTCAGGGAACAAATGTGATAATATAAAAGCCACAGGAATGATTAAATATGGCAGTATCTATAAACACAAATACGAAATGGTAGGGTGGTGTTCAAAAAATAGTTCAGGTATTGTTGATGACGGGAAAATAACTGGTTTTCATGCAATATAACCAAACGATTAAAAACATTATAAACAAAAAAGCGGAGAATACTACTCTCCGCTTTTTTGTTTATCCATCTCTTGAAAATACTCATAATACCTCTTGTAGTTATCCCTGTCCTTGGCTGCATCCACCCACAGATAACACATCAGACAGGCGAACAATAGGGAAAAAACAGCACAAAGGATTGAGTACATTGAAACTTTCTTGTCCACATAGCTGCCGTTTTTCATTCTGTTTCCCTGCCGTTCAAAGTCCGCCAATACGCTTTTTAGGCGATTTTCGGCACTTTCAAGACTCCCCATGTCTATTTCCACCTTTTTGGCTGTTGCATCTTCTATGCGT
>NZ_JBCNZM010000181.1:0-8892 GCF_040227615.1 Bacteroides sp. RTP31139st1_H2_RTP31139_211217
CAGCTCCTTGGCACGGTCCATGAAGTAACGTTGTCCCTCGCAACGGGTCCAGTCGTACGTCAAGTCATCGGTAAGATAGGATTCCGCACGACGGGATTTGTCCTCGATGCCGCAGGCTTCACCTTGCGCGGCACTGCCGCCACCAAGATTCACCCGCCATTGGGAAAGGCCGATTCCTTTCGGCTTGCCGCCCACAATCTCTGAGGAAAAAAGCAGTTCCGTAATCCCCGCACGGTGCGAAGTCCATGACTTGCCCACAAAGGCTGGCGTCCAACAGTCCGAAGCGCCGAAGCCGGCTATTGTCTGGAAAGTCTGTCCGGCATCGATGCTCACCAGTTTCTCTACGCTGTTCGTAATGTCCGGACCATCAGGAGTGTCGGGAGTATCCGGTGTAACGGGAGAATCATCGCTGCAAGCCATTGCGGTAAGCAGTGCCGGAAGAATAAAAATGTGTCTCAAATTCATGATATTATTTTGGATTAAAAAACTGCCGCGGATAATCCATTGCAAACTATCCGCGACAGAATATAAAGACCTATTGAATAATCAGTTCCTGCAACAATCTGCTTTCATCAGAATGTGTTTAATTCCAACCCGGATTCTGGGTAATGGAACCGTTGGACATCGTGATTTCGTACAAAGGAATGGGGAACACCATGTCGCGGTTTTCATTGAAAGTGATGCCTTTGTCACTTGCTTCACCTTGATTTTCCCACTCAAGAGCGTCACGGGTAGCCTCTTCAGTGTTCCACTTCACAAAGGAACCGTTCGGTCCCAGGATATTGCTAATCACCTTTTTACCATTTGTATCAGTCCAGCGGCGGATATCATACAGACGGTTCTGCTCGAAAGCCAATTCCAAACGGCGCTCCAGGCGAATGGCACTTTGCAATGCCTTTCCACTTGCCGTAACGTCATCCAACTTGGCACGTCTGCGCACCTGATTGAGAGCATCACGGGCAGAAGCGTCATCACCCAGTTCATTGCAAGCCTCAGCATACATTAAAAGGACATCGGCATAACGCAGAATACGGTGATTCAAAGGACTCTTGTCCGTGGCGTAAGCCGTTGCATCGCCTTGAGCACGATATTTCATCGGCAGGAAATACTTGCGGATGATACGCGCAGACTTATGGTCAGCGGGATTGATAATATAGCAATTGGGGTCCCAACCATATTTATCAAGATATTCCTGATACTTATTCAACGCTTTGCTTGCGTCAATGAAATCTTCGAATTGGTCTTCGCCGGCAATTTCTGTACAGCCCGACTTGATTATTGTCCATTTCAAACGTTCCGTATCACCGGCCTCTATATAAGCTTGCTCCAAATTTGCCGTAGGCTGACACCAGCTCCAACCATCACCAGGACCATTACGGGCACCGGTTACCGTAGCAAGCGCCCCTCCTAAGCCCAAAGTGGGATGATATTCATACTGGATTTCCAGAAGGCTCTCCGCACTGTTGTCATAGTCGACATTCCATACCTGCCCGAAATCGGGAAGCAATTGGTATTCGCCTTCATCTATCACAGTCTTCAACACATCATGGGCAGCCTGCCATTTCTCCTGATAGAGGTACACTTTACCCAATAATCCTAAAGCGGCGCCACGGGTAGCATGCCCTACTTGCGCAGTACTGCGTTGCGGCAGTATTTCGACAGCTGCCATCAGGTCATCCTCTATGAATTTGTACACGGCTTCTGCCGTAGCACGTTCTGTTCCCTCCACTTCTTCCGGCATTTGGAAACTGGTCATCAAGGGCACCCCGCCAAAATTTCTCACCAGTTCGAAGTAATAGTAGCCACGCAGGAAACGGGCTTCTGCCACCAGACGGTCTCTGGTTTCTGTCTCTTGGGTTTCGAGAGCCGCAATGCGATCTATGGCTATGTTACAACGTAAAATACCTTTGTAACGGTACTGCCAAAAATTGGAGATAGGGCCATTGCTGGCACCGTTTCCCTGATAATGCGCCAATGAGATATAATCACTCTGAGACTGAGAGGTATTCCCCATCCAGGCATCATCTCCACACATTTCGGAAAGTAACCACACGGTGTTGATTTGCCACCATCCTCCATATGTCATGGCCTGATAACAGCTCGTGACTGCGGATTCACACTCTTCTATGGACTTATAATAAGTGTCCACGTTCAATTGCCCGCGTACGTCTTCCGTCAGGAAGTCCTCGCAAGAGGTAAACACCAGCGAAGCAATCAGAACTACTATTGTAAATATTCGTTTCATGGATAATCAAGAATTAAAATTTGAAGTCAATGCCAAACAAGAATGTTCTCGGATTAGGATAAGCCACGTTGTCAATACCGGTATTGATGGCACTGCCAGAGCTGTCGGTAGTACCGTCAACCATCGGGCGTTCGGGGTCCATTCCCGAATAACCGGTAATGGTAAACGGATTCTGTGCAGAGAAGGAAAGACGCAAGTCAGCACCTCCAACCCATTTCTTAGGAAGCGTATAGCCTATCTGCAACAGCTTGCAACGCAAGTAGGAACCATCTTCCACATAGAAACTGGAAACGCGGCTATAGTTCAGGTTCAAGTCATTGCTCGACAAACGGGGAATATCATTGCCGGTACCCTCTCCATGCCATGCTTTCTCCAGTGTACCTGCCCAAACATTCTGTCCGCCTGAACCGGAGTACCGTCCTTTGGTGACATTGTAAATATCATTACCGAACGTACCATAGAAATTGGCTGCAAAATCAATGTTCTTATAACGCATACCAATATTCAGACCCATCATTAAATCAGGATAAGGATTGCCGATATAATCTTTGTCATTGGCATCGAGCACTCCGTTATGGTCCCGGTCCTTGAAGCGGATGTCTCCCGGTTTTGCATTGGGCTGAATCAGTGTTCCGTGTTCGTCAGTGTGCGCATACACCTCTTCCCAATTCTGGAACAAGCCATCGGCCACGTAACCGTAGAAACGGGAGATAAAACCACCATCTTCGTTACGGATAATCTGGTCGCTATTGAATCCACCGACATTGATAGGACCGTCGCCCGAGAACTTGATGGCCTTGTTGCGCACGGCAGAAAGGTTCAGACCAAGATCGTAAGAGAAATCCTTGCCGATTTCATCGCGCCAGGTAAGTCCCACTTCCCAACCGCGGGCCTGCATACTACCGATGTTCATCCAAATCTGGCTGTTCCAGTTATCATATCCCAAAGAGAGGATGTTCTGTTTCTGGTAAAGCATGTCAATGGACTTTTTCTGGAAATATTCGAATGTTACACCCAAACGTGAATCAAGGAATGACATATCCACACCTACGTTCCAATCTTCCACAGTCTCCCACTTCAACTGGTTGTTACCTACTGTAGACACGAAGTAACCATTTGCCAACGTATTGCCATAATAGTATTGGGTTTCGCTCAACAAAGTAAGGGTAGCATTATTGTTGATATTCTGATTACCTACACGGCCCCAGCCTCCACGAAGCTTCAGGTCACTGAAGATGTCCTGGTCCTGCATAAATGCCTCACTGATGACACGCCAGGAAGCGGAAACAGACGGGAAGAGGGCATACTTGCTGCCCTTCGGGAAACGGGAGGAACCGTCGGCACGGAGAGATGCCGAAATGTAGTAACGGTTATCGTAGTTATACATGACACGGCCCAGGAAAGAAACCAGTGTATTGTAAGTGGTTTCACCGTTGGCCTCATCCGTACCCTGCTGTCCGGCATTCACTTCCTGCATCTGGTCCAGATTATTGGGAACATTATCACGCCGTGCCTGAGTATTGTACCATGCAAAACGTTCGGCAGTAAAGCCAGCCATTACATTCAAGTTGTGCTTTTCAGCGAAAGTGTCCATGTAAGTGGCTGTATTCGTCCAGTTCCAGTCAAACCACTCCTGATTGCGGCGGGTGATTTCGTTCAAGTCTTGTTTCTCCAACGGATCCATATTGAACTTCGGAACGAATGAATCAGAACGGCGATAGTGTGCATTGGCACCGAACTGGGTGCGCAACGTCAGCTTTTCTATCGGGGTTACCTGCAGATAGGTATTCAGAATGGCACCCAACTCGCGAGAATGAGCATTGCTACGGGCAATTGAACCGGCGGGATTCCACTCCTGGTTGTTGTAAGAGCGTTGATAGTTGTTGTACTCATTATCCTCCCATTGGTCCTGCGGACGGAATACCGGAGTTGTCGGGTCCATAGCCATGGCTGCCGAGAACTGGTTTGGGGTATCATCCCATGATTCGACACGTGGAGCAATATCAACTCCCAATTTTACATACTTATTAAATGTATATTCAGTATTCAGACGGATATTTATCTTATCCCAATAACCTACATCAAACTGTGAGTTGTTACGATAATAGCCCACGCTAAAGTTATAAACAAACTGTTCTGAGCCACCGGCAACACTAAGTGAATGGTTCTGCACCAAAGCTGTTTTATTGACTACAGTATCCCACCAGTCTGTACCACCGGGATTGGTCGTAGCACCCGTATCGTTCCAGATAGAAGAAAGGCCATCATTCGTATAACGGGTATTGAACACTTCTTTATATTCAGCCGCACCGGCAATATTAGGTTTGGCCACGGTCTGGAAACCAACAGAAGAATTCCAATTGATGCGGGCTTTACCAGTTTTACCTTTCTTTGTAGTAATCAGGATGACACCGTTTGATGCACGTGTACCATAGATAGCGGCAGCCGAAGCATCTTTCAATACTTCCATGGAAGCAATATCGTTACTATTCAGAAAGTTGATATTGTCACCTACCGGCATACCATCCACTACATACAACGGATTCGTACCGTTTACGGTAGTTACACCACGAATCAGCACCTTCGGAGTAGCTCCAGGGCCACCACCACTGGTGACTTGTACACCATTTACCTTACCCTGCAAAGCATCCATAGCATTACCGGTCACGGTTTCAGTGATTTCATCGCCTTTTACTGTAGCAATAGAACTGGTCAAATCGCTCTTTTTCACAGCACCATAACCGATAACCACCACTTCATCCAGTAATTCCGCAGCCTCCTTCAGTACCACGTTAATCGTAGTACGTCCACCTACAGCTATTTCCTGAGACTCAAAACCAATAGAAGAGAATACCAACACTGCATTCTTGTCTACATTGGGTAATGTATAATCACCGTCGATACCGGTAATTGTACCCGTACCGGTACCTTTCACTTGAACTGTAGTTCCAATCAACGGCTGCTGGTCGGTGGCCGAAGTCACCACACCCTTAACCGTTATCTGCTGCGCATAACCGCAAAGGCTTATCAGCGCAAGACATAATAATAGAATTTGCTTTTTCATATCTTAAATCTAATGTTACTTTTTAATTAGCAGGCACAATCTTGCCGCGACCCAAATGCGCGTCAAACTCAAAGCGGTAGTTGCCGGTCACCGTAACCGTAGGCTTCATCCAGTTGTCACCTACCATCGAGCCGTCTTCCCAACGCTGATTGGTGCCTTCCCAATTAGGATTCACATCCCCTTTCTTACTGAAGTAACCAAACTTCTCTACATTCTGAGAGTCGTCACACCGCCATTCCACATGATCCCACCATCCGTCGGGATGATAATTGGATATGATGAAGTTCATTTCTTCACCGGCTTCCAGCGTCCAAGTTCCATTTTCCGGATAATAGAAAAGATGAGGATTATTTTTATCCTGGGCAAACAACTGATTTCCCGCATCCTGAGGAGAACCTCCCCAACCGATATAGAAATCAATGAACGATTCCCCATTCTCCCAACGGTCAAAACAAGGCTTTCCATATTCATATTTCATCGGATTTGTAGCCTCTGTCACCGAGTACGTGCGCATACTATAAGTAGACTCTTTCACATTGATGTCTATTTCATAATAAACACCAGCCTCATCCAAGACAATAGGTTTAGCCGTTTCCGGGTCATCCGTCAGTTTTGTATTATCCTCCGGATCAAGGCCAAAACAGATAGGAGTAAAGTCTGTCTTTTGCGGTAAGAAGAAAATTTCCGTACCGGCAGCTTTATTATAATAACGTGCACGATATTGGTACTCGCCCGTATGGTTAATCACCATCGGTACACCGAAAATATCACTGTTCAATTCCTCTACGGTTGCCACATCGGCCAGATACATTTTGGGGAAGTCAGGCATTTCAGATACACTGATGGTACTATTGGTCACTGTCTGATTGCCTCTGGCATCCACAGCCGTCAAAGTCACATCGTAACTTTTCACCTCATTAGGCAGAATAATCTTCTCCGTAAAGCTCAAAGTAGATTGCCCGCCAGCCTCTATACGGCGGCTTTCAAAACCTTCTACCCCAGGAATCTCAATGAGTACATAATCCAGTATGCGGTCATCTTTCACCGTGAAATTCAGGTTGAACTTTGTTTCATCCTTTATCAGTACGGTAACCTCCTTACCAGGGGCAATTGTAAATGTAGGATTCTCAAAGTCCCCATCCATCGTTATCAACACATCCTGCGACACTTCACGCCCGCCCGCATCTGTTACGGTCACTTTCACGGTGAAGCGTTCACCGATTTCATCACGCTTGAGGTCATAAGAATAGCTCAACTCATACTCCGTTTGGGGAGCTCCATAGATTTCGACCAAATCAATGGTCTTGTTCAGATAAAGATCGGCACATTGCAGATTGACGGATACAATTCCATCCTGGTCAGCCAACGAACCTTCAATGGTAAAACGATGGCCGGCACCGGATTCAATATGATCCGTCACCAATGTCATTGTCGGAATCTGCCCGTCTACATCAGAGTATCCGTCATCGTCACTACATCCAGTAGTCCATAAAGCCAGCGATAATAACGCCCAGAAAGTGGCGTTAAAGAAATGCTTCTTCATAAATATTATTATTAAAGTTAAACAAAAAAGTACATTTTGTTCCGATTTATAATAATCGGCAATGCAAACATATGCCAATTTTCGATTCAACAGCTGTATAAATCTTGCAGAGAAGGCATATAAATCTGTCAATGCACGATTTGTGCACATCATCTAAAGATTTTATTTGTACTTTTGACTCATGCAATGAAAAACGACCCGTTATGAAGAAGATTCTACTTTCCATTTTCCTATGCCTGCCATTCCTGCTATCCGCGCAGCCATATACCATAAAACATCTGAGTATCCGTGAAGGGCTGTCCAACAACCATGTGGTAAGCATAGCCCAAGACAAACGGGGCTCTCTATGGTTTGCCACAGAAGAGGGTTTAAATAAATTCGACGGAATACGCTTCCTTACCTATTATAAAGAAGAAACAACCGGCAAGCAAAGCATCACCGGCAACGAACTGAACTGTCTGCTGGACGATCCCGTCGACTCCATCTTATGGATAGGAACCCAGCGTGCCGGAATCAATGCATACAATTATGCCAACGATTCATTCATCACTTACAGACACAACGAAAACAACCCTGAAAGCCTGGTTACGGACGACATTACCAAAATCATTGCCGCCTCCGACGGTAACCTATGGATTTGCACCTATTGGAAAGGCGTGGACTATTTTGACAAGCAAACCGGGCAATTCACCCATTACAATACCGAAACCGTACCGGGTTTTGCAAGCAACCATATCTGGTCTGCCATAGACGGCGGTAACGGACTACTCTATATCGGGCATGTGGACCGGGGATTCAGTATACTTTCCATAAAAGACAAGACAGTCAAGAACTTCACACACGAGCCGCAAACCCCCAACAGCCTGCCCGGCAACGAAGTGACATGTGTCTACAAAGACAAAAGCGGAAACATATGGATAGGAACCGATAGAGGAGTGGTACTGTTTAACCCGGAAGCGGAAAGTTTCATCCCCTTCGACGACAAAACCAACTGCATATCGTACCGTGTATATGATATACGTCAACTGGATGACAACAGACTTTGGATAGCCATGGAATTCGGCGGCATTGCCGTAGTGGATTTGTCCCAACAGCTTTTCCGTTCGTCGGACCAGATTCATGCGCTTTCTATCCGGGAGGGAGACGATGAATACGGCTTGTCCAACTCCAGTATCCGTTGCCTGCTCCAAGATTCCTTCGGTAATGTATGGGCAGGTTCCTGGGGAGGCGGCATCAACTTCATAAAACGCGAGCCGTCACTCTTCAGCACTTATAAATATTCTCCTTTTCCATCCACCAACAACAGCCTGAACAGTAAAATAGCCTCCGGTGTCTGTATGGACAAAGCCGGTAACCTCTGGATAGGAACCGATGGAGGAGGAATCAACGTATTCAACAAGGGAAGACGAATAGCCATATACAATGCTGACAACAAGAAATTCAGAAGCAATACGGTGCAGGCAGCCTTGTGCGACTCGAAGGGAGGATTATGGTTCGGACTTTTTTATGGAGGAATAGCCTACTACAATCCCAAGAGCCAAAGCTTCCGGCAGATTTTCTCCGAAGACAAGTCACGCACTGACGTACGTTCCTTTCATGAAGACAAGCAGGGAAACATTTGGGTCGGAACCAGCGAAGGCGTCTATCTTATAGATTGTGACAGCAAGACAATCAAGGCACACTACAATCTGGAGAACAATCTGGCCCGCTGTGTGCTGAAGGATTCCGAAGACCAAATATGGGTAGGATTCTTCGGAGGAGGCCTGGGCCTCTATGACCCTCAACTCCAAAGCATCCAGCTCTTCAACGTCCTGGCCAAATTCCCCTCCAATACCATCAATGCTCTCTACGAAGACAGCAGAAAGCGGTTGTGGGTGGCCACGGGTGAAGGTTTGGTATGCTTCCCCTCCCTGACAGACAGAAACTACAAAGTATACCAACGTGAAAGCGGACTGGCTAACACCCACATACAAGCCATCGGTGAGGACAAGGCAGGAAATATTTGGGTGAGCACCAACAAAGGTATCAGCTGTCTTGTGG
>NZ_JBCNZM010000182.1:0-8700 GCF_040227615.1 Bacteroides sp. RTP31139st1_H2_RTP31139_211217
GCATAGCTTTCCATTACATAGCCCGAACGGCTGGTACTTGTGCGGCAAGTAGCTATCTGGTTACGACTGTTGTAGGTATACAGTTTTTCCTGCGTCACCGGTACACCATGGGCATATTCCGTCGAAACTTCCCGTTTTAACCGTATATCATAGGTAAGATGCGGATATAAAGTTATCTCAAAACGTCCGTGATAAGCCAATGGATTTCTAAAGCTCACCGTCTGTCCTCCGATGTTTTCATTATAGGTGATACTGCCGGAATAGCAATTAACCGGACCCACATAGTTGTCCCTTACACGGATGTTGGTCAATTCTTGCCACTTGTTTGCAATCTCATATTCATAGGTGTCTTCCCATACCAAGATATTACCGGCATCATAGATGCTCTTTTTCAGTAGTCGCCCATTATAGTTGGCAGGCATATAAGCCAAGGTAGCATCATAATCCTGGCCGGCTATGTTACTGAATACGAGTTCCTCTCTCCCCGCATCCAGAAAATCGCGCTGCTTGACGACACGGCTGTAACCTACAGGATTGGCATTGGGCGCAGAAGCTGGTGGAGTTTGCGCCTGAGCATAAAAACGGCGGAAAGTGTGGTAACTGGTAGAAGGGCGTATCACTCCTTCAGGAGTTGTGGTATAGCTTCCGCGCCGGACATTAAAATCATCATAGGACTTGACTGAGAACATCAGAATGCCAGAGGTCTTGTGATTCTCGCTTTCATACAAGTAACCGGTACGTTCCAACACTTCACCTGTATTATTCTTTTTAGTAATGGTCTTGATTCTCACTCCTCCGCCAACTTTCTGCAATGTGTCTTTGTTTACTGCAGTTCCACCGCCTCTATAGGTCAAAGTAGCAGAACTGGCATTGCGGGTAGAATAACCTTGATTGGTAACTGCAGAACTCAATGTACTTGTCAGGACATAATCTCCCGCTTCCAATGTGAACGACTCGTTGACATGATACACATGCCCACTGGTATTTTGTGAAGTCACTTTGTACGATTTAATGACACTTCCTCCGGCACCGAGTTTCCGCAAAGTGGTTCCGGAGCCGATGACTTGATTGACTTCATAATCGGGAAAATTGACTTGAGCATCCACCGTCACTACCTGCGTGGTGGGCAGAGTGAAAGTAGCGGAAGGCGTCACTATCAGGTCGTTGTTGTTGACAGTATTGACACCTTTGACTTGTGCGTCATACTTATTCAAATCCTCTGCAGAAATGAAACGATTGTCTCCTACAAAAGTGTGAGGTTCAAACTCAAACTCCACACTGCCGCCCGTAGGATATGTGATTTTCTTCAGCATATTGGCCGTAATATACTCCCGGCTACAATTTCTGACAGCGGTAGAACCGGATAAAGGAACATTCGTCAAACCTTCCAGGGAGGGAATCAATGTATGAACACGGTTTGTAAGCGTGGAAGTATTCTGCTGTCCATTGTAATATCCCCAATAGTCTATGGCAAAAGAAGTCTTATAAGGCAAGTTCACAGCTTCATTATAAGTGAATGTATGCTTTTCACCCTGCGAAGTGCCATTTTTTCGAAGTACAGAAAGCAGTTTCAGACGTTTACGAAGTACGCTGGTGGGTATGGTAGACGACGACCCATAATCGTCCGATGACAAGTAATTACCGCCGACTGATTGTTCGGGACAAATGAAGTAATCATAATTGAACTGGTAAAAATACACATCTTTCCCGTCCAACTTACTCTTTATTTTCATGTTTGTCAGTTTTCCGGTAGTTCCCGGATAGCGGTCTTCACGACTTCCCATCTCGAAAATCACTTCTTCCGTATCGGTTTCTATCTTGCTTAAATAGCAAGTCTGTGAAATGCCGGCAGTAAAGTCCCGTTTTATATAGTCATTGTCCGGAGGAGTACCTACGGTATAATACTCCGACATAACAGGCACCGAATAGCAACTGGCGGTAACATAGGTTAGAGTGATATTATGTCCCGTCACATCCGTCATACTTGTCAGCATATAAGTCAAGGGAGCATTGGAAGTTACAAATGCATAAGGCCTGAAGGCATAAGATGTGCCTGCTTCATCTGTAATGATCACTTTTTCAGCACTATGCCACACTTTGCAATTCATCCTGGAACCGATAATGACAGGAGTCTGATTTTTGGGGTGCAAGAAGTATTTGAATGATCTTCCTCCGGGCAATGCAACTTCAAATATATCTCTTTCACCTTGCCCTATAAGGCCTTCATTAATAATTCCATTGGTCGTATTACTCGTATTGGGGTCGAACATTAAATTTCCCCACAAATTCATCAGTTCCTCGGTACCCGAACGGTAGTTCAACGTATCAGCACTCTGTACTTTCCAGTGATATTTTATTTTCTCCCATTCAGCCCAAGTAGCAAATGTACCGGAGGTCGCGTCTACCTTGCCCACAGCATTAAGGTTGACGCACCCTCCTGCCAAAAGATTCCAACCAAGACCTACCCACGTAGCTTCTTGAGCCACCTTGACTCCGCTCGCATGATAAGACAACGTAATGGGTAGTTCTATACGCCCACATTTAAGGGTATATAGCGGTATAGAGATATCAGGCGTTCCTGTGTATTCACTTACAGGAATGTTTCCATACAATTGCATACCTGCCGCTTCGGGAATAGCAGGTACATAATCATTTATCCGCAGAAGATGATTATTCATATCTCCACCGTCCTGTGCACGTACCGACTGCGTTGTACCACATAACATAAGAAGAGCTAACAATACTTTTATTCTATTTTTCATATTCAATGAAATTTATATATTTCTTAAATAAGTGCGCCTGAAGTAGGTATTTCGGCTTCCGGCACACTTTTTTAGTTTTGTAATACTGTTTTTACAGTGGCATCGCCTGCACGCCCAGCACACTGGCTATGGTGGCAATGATGGTACCCACAATTTTCAAGATATCTTTCCAGGTTTCTTTGCTTATTTTCATAATTCCATGTTTTAAAGATGATTGTTCTAAAATTCTTTACTTACCTCGAAGCACGGACACTGCTTCACCCACTCCCACGGCTCCACCTTCCCGTCACCGTCCAAATCGGGACTGAGGTCGCGGTGGCCGCATACACGGGCGTTCCGGAACTGTTGTAGCAGCTGGTACACCAGCAGGTGCAGGGCCGAACGCTGCTCCGGCGTACGGGTATCCTTCGGATTTCCCCGGGCATCCAGCCCGCCTTCGTAGCAGATACCTATCGAATACTTGTTGTGACCGCGGCAATGCGCACCGGGCAGTTCCAGGGAACGGGTTCCGAGCACGGTACCGTCTCTCCGGATATAGTAGTGGTAGCCCGTCGTGCGGAAGCCGCGACGGCGGTGCTCGGACTCTAAAGCCTCGGGAGTGAGCACATGGCCCTCCCGCGTGGCGCTGCAATGCACCACGATGTAGTTGATTTTTCGCATGAATAAGTAGTGAGTAGTTAGTAGTTGGTAGTTAGTAGTGATTTACGATTTGACGATTTACAATTGAGATTACTCTTCGTATCACAAATGCCTGCATAGGTACGATTATTCAGCAGTACGAATTTCAATCGTAAATCGTAAATCGTCTAATCGTAAATCCCCTTATCCCAGCGGATTATTTCCCTGGTCTCCGTCGCTGCCGCCATCACTGCCACCGCCGTCGTTGCCGCCCGAACCTGCCGTGTCCTGAAGGTCGAAGCGCACGCACTTCACCCCGGTCACCAGCGAACGGGTAGACACCGTATGGTCCAGATTACGCTTGGAAGTGGGCAGAAAACGCACTCGTAGCGTGGACTGGGTAGCCGATACCTTCAGAGGGTCTTCCACACCGTTCATGGTGGACTTCATCGTAAGGCGGAAAGTACCCAGACCGTCCAGCGTCACGCTCTCGGAAGACTGCAGGTGGCGAGTCATCACGGTCACCAGGTTGTCGATGACATTCTTCGAGTCACCCGTAGAGAGGGAAGACAATTCCGCAATCTCCTTAGCCACCTGCTCGGTGTCCACATTCCCCGTCAGCACCACGCGGGGATAGAAAAGCTTCTTGCCCTCTTTGTTGGCAAGAACCGACTGAAATGATTTGTAAATTACTGGCATAGTAGTTTTGTTTTAAAAATTAATAGTTTGTCTTGAAATTCAAGGATTCGTTTTTTTCAAATGAAACAACATTGTTTTATTTTCGTGTATTAAGCTTAACCACATTGCAAAGATAACGCTATCCGGAAAAGTGTGCAAATTAAAAAAACCGTTTTTCTTCATGAAATTATTCACAAATCGAAAACTTTACTTACAGCACAGGCTCAGCAGGTATCGTCCCGGTTGCCGTATCTTGCCATGACTCTCGCGCAAGGCATAGAAGCCCTTCCACAAAGGGTGGCCGATAGCACCGAAATTACTTTTGAGGATAATGGCATACTGCTCTTGCGGAGGAATATGGAACTGCTTCAGATTGAAAAGCAACCCGTCCAGGTTGCGGTCCGTGCCATCCTGCGGCGGTTGCAGTTGCTCTATTTTCCGAAGATATTCCCCCTCCGCGGATGGCACATCCGCGCCCTCAGTGCCCCCGGTTCCGGGGGAACTATGGAGGAGGGGATTTTCTTTGCTGTGTTGTGATGTGCTATGCTCTGCTGTGCTATATGTACCCGATGTCGCATTTTCGGGCTTAAATGCTGCACTTTCGGCAGCGGACGGCACGCTTCCATTGGCAGACGGCACTCTCCCGGCGGCAGTCGGCGCGGCCTCGTCATCGCTCTGAGAATCATCCACCAGACAATAACGTGTGTCTATGGCGGAAGATTTCCGGCGCTTGGTACTGAACAGATACTGCCGCTGTATCTCAGCAGAAGTCAAGATGGCGTATTTGCCGAAAAGGGCGGCATTGAAAATGCCGTACTCCACAGCCAGGGCAAGAATGCGCTTCACGTCGGCAGCCGTCTTTTCATAGAGGCAGGCGGAAAGGTCTTCGTAGAAAAGCTCGTCGGCACACACGTAATAGCCTTCGTCGGCATAAATGCAGGAGAGGGCGCCCAGCAGAATGGCAAAGGAGCCGTCACCCTCACGTTTCATGATGCGGCGCACCAGACGGTCGTGCATGAAGTCTGTGTTCAAGGGGAAATAGTCAAGTCCCCGTTTTTTGATTCTGGACATGGTTTGATGATTAGGGGTTAGTGATTAGGGGGAGAGAGCGGCTTGTATCATTCTATATCACCTGCTTCGCATAGGCGTTTCCGCTTGCGGAGCACGCTTTCGCGCACTACCTTCAAAGCATTCAGAATAAGATACATACGAAGGGTACAGTCCGAAATTTCAGTGATGACCGGATAACGGAGGGGATTGCTTGCTGGAAGTGAGCGACGGTAGCGGGCGTTGCTCATCGCCCTACGGCATTCCTTGCAATAATTGTCGGGGGCAAGCGTACGCTTGTCTACATAAAAAGAATCAACGGGCAGTTCTCTGTGGCAACATCCACAGAAACGAACATTTTTTTCAATAATCTGTTCCATAACCATTTTTTGTTAAGAATTAGTACAATAATATTTTTTCGGCACGCCCCTGCCAAAGATGCTTGTAGGGGCTGTTTGCTGGAAGTATATATCCAGCGTATTCTATCTATACATCCAGCGCGTTGCATCTATACTTCCAACGCACCTCATCTATACATCCGGCAAGGCGGATGCCCATTTTTTCAAATTCGTAAGTATTTTTGCTAAATTCGGATGCTTCCGGATAAAAGACCAGATGTGTATTTTCCATAAATCCCTCCCTTTTATTTGCATTTATAAAACATGATATGTATTTTTGTCCCAACAAAGATAATGCTGTTTTCATTTATAAAACAAACAAATCGGGAATTAAATTCTTAAATAAGACGTAAGACAGTATAAATGAGGAGATAATAGTTTCTGAATAATTTACACGTAAAAACTGAAGAATATGGCGAATGACAAAGACCCGGTATTTTGTGCGGCAGACATCATAAAACGTGCCAAACTGGCGAAAGAATTCAAGACAGACAGCGAACTTGCCGCCTTTCTGGGTATATCACGCTCCACACTGAGCAACTGGAACGCCCGCAACAGCATCGACTTCCCCCTGCTGCTGGGCAGCCTGGACGACGTGGACTACAACTGGCTGCTGACGGGAAAGGGCTCGCCTGCACATCATTCAAAATTCTGTGACAATGACTTGGTACAAGGTGAAGTGGAAATACTTCACACACCGAAAACAGCCGACCCTATGGACGACCGTAGCGTGACCCTCTATGACATCTCTGCCGCCGCCAACCTGAAGACACTGCTGGCTGACCGCCCGCAGTACGCCTTGGGGCGGATTGTAATTCCCAATATCCCTGTGTGCGACGGTGCCGTCTACGTCTCGGGCGACTCGATGTATCCCATCCTCAAGTCCGGTGACATCGTAGGCTTTAAGTCCATCCGCGACTTCACCGACGTCATCTACGGTGAAATGTATCTCGTCTCCTTCGAACGGGGCGGCGACGAATACCTGGCAGTGAAATACGTCAACCACTCGGAACGGCCGGACTGCATCCGTCTGGTGAGCTACAACAACCACCACGACCCCATGGACCTGCCGCTGGCGGCAGTCAATGCAATGGCCATCGTGAAGTTCTCGATAAGGAAGAATATGATGATGTAGAGGGCGGCATTATCACCGGAAATTTCGTAAGAAAGCTCCTGGCAAGGATCATTTAACAAGCAAACAGAGAAATTATACAAAAAAAGCTTGTAATTTATTCTTTTATCTTATTTTTGCGATGCCATAGGCATAATAATAAGTATCCGGAAAAAAACATGCTTATTCCATCCAATAGAACAAAGAGGGAGTGCATTCTTTCAAGGTTATGTTTTCTAGTGCTTTCAGTATGGGTGTCCCTACCTTCCGCAGCACAGAACAATCCCTACAAGATAGACGATGCACTCTACCCCATCTACCAGCGGGCTTCCAAGCAGGCACGCCAGCAAGAGGGGTTGCTGGTGGCCGACACTTTGTATCAACAAGCCCTGAAGCTCGGTGACAAAAAAGCACAATGCCTGGCATACATCATCCCCCTGCAGTTCTATATATCCCAAAAAGATGATAGCAAAATAGAAAAGGCATCCACTGACCTGAAAGAGATTTCACGTGCCAATAACTATCTGCAATATTATTATCACGCTTGGAGCAGCGAAATCATCTACTTCCTGAACCAACAACGCTCATTGCTCGCCTTGCAGAAAGCGGAAAAAATGAAAAAGCAAGCTTTTGCCGACAGATACCCTTACGGTATCTTCAGCTGTATCCGAACCATGGGCCATATCTACAAATCACGCGGAAACTTCGACCTCTCCGCCCAATACTATCAGGAAGCCTTGGACTATATGCTGAAGAATATGCCCGACCAAGATCCCAGCCAACTATACTCAAGCCTTGCCGAATATTACCGTAACACCCAAAAAGATTACGCCACCGCACTGGACTATTGCGAAAAAGCCTTGAAGAGCGCCAAAACAGAACGGAACATAGCCCAAGCCATGATAGAGAAATGCCTGGTACTATTCCGGCAGGGACGTATAGATGAATTCAACGACTGCTATAAAGAAGCCGTACAAATGGCGGACCGTTGCAAGCTCTCTGCCAGCGTTTCCCTACTGATAGCCCACATCAGCAAGAACATACTGGACAAACAGTATGAGCAGGCCCATGCCCACGCTGACCAATTGTCCGAGGAAGGCTTGCAACAACATGCCTACATTTACGAATGCGCCAAAGACTATCCCAATGCCATCAAATATCTGAAAAAATACCACCAGCAGTTGGATTCGACGAACAATCTCCTGCAACTGTCGGACATCGCCGAACTGAACACCCAGATAGGCGCCGAACGTCTGAAAATGGAAAACATACAGGCCACCTCGCGCTACCGCATCACTCTTTTCAGCATTGTCACCGGCTTTTTGCTGTTATCCCTGCTTTTCCTGATGCTCTACCTCCACCGCAAACGTAAAGTCAACCTCGAACTATGCCACAAGAACGAGGAACTTTCCGAAGCACGCGACCAAGCCGAAGCAGCCAACAAGGCAAAGAGCATCTTCCTGCAGAACATGAGTCACGAAATACGGACACCGCTCAACTCTATCGTGGGCTTCTCACAACTCATCACTTCCCCCGACGCGAACCTTTCCCAAGAGGAAAGGCAGGATTTCTGCCATCTCATACAGCACAATTCCGACCTCCTCCTTACACTGGTGGGGGACATCCTCAGCGCAGCCGAGTTGGAAAGCAACAGATACACCATGAAGATAGCGCCGCACAGTTGCAACAAGCTCTGCCGGGAAGCCATAACCACCGTTGAACACCGCAAGCCCGAAGGCGTGAAGCTCTACTACACCTCCGAAGTGGACGACTGCTACGAACTGAGCACCGACGGGCAACGTGTGTGCCAGATACTCATCAACTTCCTTACCAATGCAGAGAAACACACCACACAAGGCGAAATCCGCCTGCACTGCTCTCTCACAGAGAATCCCGGATACGTCACCTTCTCCGTCACCGATACCGGTACCGGCATTCCCCCGGAATACTCGGAAACCATCTTCGAACGTTTTGAAAAGGCCGACAACTTCGGGCAAGGCACCGGCCTGGGACTCAATATCTGCCGCCTCATCGCCGAACGGCTGAAAGGGAAAGTGCTGCTGGACAAGGAGTACAAGGAGGGGGC
>NZ_JBCNZM010000183.1:0-8748 GCF_040227615.1 Bacteroides sp. RTP31139st1_H2_RTP31139_211217
GTGCCCAGAACAGGACTCGAACCTGCATGCCTCTCGACACACGCACCTGAAACGTGCGCGTCTACCAATTCCGCCACCTGGGCATAGGTAATTGCAATCTAAACTGCGTTGAGCGGAAAACGAGACTCGAACTCGCGACCCTAACCTTGGCAAGGTTATGCTCTACCAACTGAGCTATTTCCGCGATTGCGGATGCAAAGGTAGATATTTTCCTTAAACCTGCAAACATTCCGCAGACTTTTTTCACACAGAAAAGTGTACATTTTCGCCAGGCATACAAGCAGACTTTTGATTATCAACTCATTCGCCCACGATAATCTTCATAAGAAAATTGCTTGAAAACTTCAGCTTTTCCTTCTTTTGTCCACATTGCAATGGCCGGATGGTGAATTCCATTGAACATATTCGTCTTTACAGTGGTGTAATGTATCATGTCCTCAAAGACGATTCTCTCCCCTATCTGCAGCTCATGGTCGAAACTCCACAGTCCCATATAGTCGCCGCTCAAGCAGGAGTTTCCTCCAAGGCGATAGACGTAAGGGCCCGCATCGCCCATCTCCGCTCCACGCACTGCAGGCTGATAGGGCATCTCCAGGCAATCCGGCATGTGGCACGTAAAGCTAACGTTGAGAATGGCGGTACGAATGCCGCGGTTTTCCACGATGTCCACTATCTCCGAGCTCAGCACACCGGTCTGCCAAGTAAAAGCGGAACCGGGCTCAAGAATGATTTGAAGATGTGGATAGCGCCCCTTCAAGCCCTGCAACAGACGGACAAGATGCTCTACATCATAATCCTTACGCGTCATCAGATGCCCGCCTCCTAAATTCAACCACTTAATCTGTGAGAACCAGCGGGAGAATTTTCCTTCCAAGTGCTCCAATGTGTGTTCCAGCTCGTAGGAAGAAGACTCGCAGTGACAATGACAGTGAAAACCTTCAATACCCGCCGGAAGTTCTTCGGGAAGCTGGTCGGCCATTACACCGAAGCGGGTACCGGGTGCGCAGGGATTATAAAGCTCCGTTTCCACCTCAGAGTATTCAGGATTGATACGGATACCGCAGGAAATGCCGCTTCCCTCCGCCACCACTACCGGATAAAAGCGGTGGAACTGCGAAAGCGAATTGAAAGTAATATGGCTGCTGCACCGCATTATCTCCGGAAAATCGGCCTCGGTATAGGCAGGCGAGTACGTATGTGCCTTACTTCCGAACTCCTCCAATGCCAGACGGGCTTCGTAGACAGAACTTGCCGTAGAGTGGTCTATATACTCCCTGAAAATGGGAAAGGAACGCCACATGGCAAATGATTTGAAAGCGAGGATTATCTCCACACCTGCGCGGTCGGCCACACTTTTTATCAGTGCGAGGTTCTTTCTCAGCAATCCTTCTTCCATAATATAGCAGGGAGAAGGGAAAAGGGAAAAGTCTTTATTTGTCATTTTATATATATTTTTTTTACCATTTATGATTCCATCCTAATAAACACGCCACAAGGGGTTGACAAGCCCTCTCCAACGATTTAGTAAAACTTCGGAGAAGATTTACTAAATCGTCCTCCTCATTTTAGTAATTCTCCGGGGAATATTTAGTAAAACAGATGCCGCCCTTCTGCAAAGTCATTCTTTTGTAAACAATATTCATCACCCTATAACTTTGAAACGCGCGAAGCGCAGCAAAAGTTGTTTGTCTCCCGCATTCTTGAAGCGGATGGTGGCTTTCGCATTGTCTCCTTCGCCCTCCACTTTCAAAACTTCACCCAAGCCGAAACGTTCGTGCTCTATCAGTTGTCCCTGCTGTATACGGTTGGCAGACCCGCCGTCAGAAAGCGATGTACTTGCCGTATTTGCAGAAGGCGCCACCCGTTTCAGGTTACGTGGAACGGTCGGCGCAATAATCTGCTGCTTCGGCCGTACAGACACACGCTCTTTTCCTCCATACGGAGCATTTTCCTTATCAGGCGCAAAGCCTCTGGCGTTCTCCCTGCGGAAAGCGACAGCTTCCTCCTCTACCCTGCGGAACATTCCCGCATCCTGAGGCAGACGCAGGAAACGTATATCTATATCCTTCAGGAAACGGCTGGGACTGCCGAACTCCATTTTGCCATACCGGAAACGTGTCTTTGCATACGACAGGAAACAGTGTTCTTCGGCACGTGTGATGGCTACATAGAACAGCCGCCGTTCTTCCTCCAATGCCCGGGGAGAGTCGCCCACCATGCCGCTGGGAAAAAGATTCTCCTCCATCCCCACTACAAACACATTCTTGAACTCCAATCCCTTGGCCGAATGTACAGTCATCAGGGTTATCTTCTCATCGTCCCCATCCTTATCCGAATCCTGGTCGGTAAGAAGGGAAACTTCCGAAAGGAAGTCACCCAACAACACGTTCAGGTTTCCTTCCTCCTGCCGTTGGGCACAAAAATCACTCATACCGTTCACCAGCTCCTCTATATTCTCCTTACGGCTCAGATTCTCGGGAGAGTTGTCCTGACACACATCATTGATGATGCCCGATTGGCGAATAATGTCGGCACCGATCTCGTAGGCATTCTTCTCCGCAGCATCTGTGATAAAGGCGGATATAAGTTCGCGGAATGCCTGCAACTTTCCCACCGTACCTTTATTGAAGTTCAAGCCATACGCCAACGGCTCACAAAGCACAGTCCACAAACTTACATTGTGCCCGGTGGCGGCAGCAATGATTTTTCCCACTGTCGTATCTCCGATACCCCGTGCAGGATAATTGATAATACGTTTGAAAGCCTCTTCATCATTGGGATTCACTATCAGACGGAAGTAAGCAATAACATCTTTGATTTCCTTGCGTTGATAGAACGACAAGCCTCCGTAAATACGGTAAGGCATACTGCGTTTGCGCATGGCTTCCTCAAAGATACGGCTCTGCGCATTGGTACGGTAGAGTATCGCAAAATCAGAGTAGGCATAGCGCTTTTCACGCCGCAGTTCAGCTATCTTATTCACCACAATATCCCCTTCTTCCACATCACTGTATGCCTGGTACACACCAATGGCCTCTCCCTTCTCCTTTTCCGAGAACACTTCCTTGCGTATCTGCCACTGGTTCTTTTCTATCAGGCTGTTGGCCGCGCGGACAATGGTCTGGGTGGAACGGTAATTCTGCTCCAGCTTGAAGACCTTCGTATCGGGATATACTTTCGTAAAGTAGAGAATATTGTCAATATCGGCACCACGGAAGGAGTAGATACTCTGTGCATCATCCCCCACCACACAGACATGCTGATGGTTCTTGGCAAGTTGCAGCACAATGCTGTGCTGTGCAAAATTGGTATCCTGATACTCATCTACCAGAATGTAACGGAACTGGTCCTGATAACGCGCCAACACCTCGGGGTGGTCCCGGAACAGCAGGAATGTGTAGAACAGCAAATCGTCGAAGTCCATCGCATCTGCCTGCCGGCAACGCTCCCAATATCTCTGGTAGATGTCGCGAAGCGCCGGAACCTTGGCTGCACGGTCTCCTTCGTAAGCCTCCTTGTTGTTGGCATAGCCTGCCGGAGAAACCAGATGATTCTTGGCATTCGAGATACGCGCCTGCACCATCCCCGGCTTGTACACTTTCTCATCCAGCCCCATTTCCTTGATAATGGAACGTATCAAGCTTTTACTGTCTGCCGTATCGTAAATGGTAAACTGCGAAGTGAAGCCGATATGCCCGGCCTCGACATGCAGAATGCGCAGGAACATGGAGTGAAAGGTTCCCATCCACAGATGGCGCGCCCTCTCCGGCCCCACCTGACGGGCTATACGCTCCTTCATTTCGCGCGCCGCCTTGTTGGTAAAGGTCAATGCCAGAATGTTCCAAGGCTGGTAGCCATTCTCCAGCAGATAAGCAATCTTGTAGGTCAGCACGCGCGTCTTTCCCGAACCGGCACCGGCTATCACCAGTGACGGACCGTCATTGTATAACACCGCGTTCCGTTGTCCTTCGTTCAGTTCCTCTATATAATCGGGCATATCCGTATAATCTTAAAATGATGATATTTTTTCTTCCTTTGTTTTTACGGAGGCAAAGATAAAAAAAGCTTCGGAGACGTACGAACATTTCTATAGGTTATAGTGTTTATATAGTAAAGTTCCAAAATTAAATAATTGAAACTTATGAATACAATATTAACGATTTTAATGATAACAGTTATGACTTACGAAATGCCAAAACTTCCCTACACCAACAATGCACTGGAACCTGTAATCAGTCAGCAAACCATAGATTACCACTACGGTAAACATCTGCAAACCTACGTGAACAACCTCAACAACCTCGTTCCGGGAACGGAATTTGAAGGCAAAGACCTGGTAACCATTGTTGCCACAGCACCGGACGGTGCCATCTTCAACAATGCAGGACAAGTGTTGAACCACACATTATACTTCTTACAGTTTGCTCCGAAGCCTGCCCACAGCGAGCCTACCGGCAAGCTGGCAGAAGCCATCAAACGCGACTTCGGCAGCTTTGAGAATTTCAAGAAGGAATTCAACGCGGCAGCTGTCGGCTTGTTCGGCTCCGGATGGGCTTGGTTGTCTGCCGACAAGAACGGCAAACTCCACATCACCAAAGAAGCCAACGGTAGCAATCCGGTACGCGCCGGTCTTGTTCCGCTACTCGGATTCGACGTGTGGGAACATGCCTACTATCTTGATTACCAGAACCGCCGTGCCGACCATGTGAACGAACTGTGGAGCATCATCGACTGGGATGTAGTAGGTAAAAGACTGAAATAAGCAACAAGGTCCCACTAAACATGTTAATGACGCATTCTTGAGCAACTAAGGTTCAAGAATGCGTTTTCTTGTTTAAAATAGCCATCTAACATATTTTAAAGAAATTCTTTGGCTTCTACCATAAGTATTCATTAACTTTGCTAAACTTAAAAGTTAAACAAAAGAAATGAAACTCATCGTAGTAACAGCACCCACATTTTTTGTGGAAGAAGACAAGATTATCACGGCACTATTCGAAGAGGGGCTGGATATTCTACATCTGAGGAAGCCGGAAACTCCCGCCATGTATTCAGAACGGCTTTTAACGCTGATACCCGCAAAATACCATAAGCGCATCATTACCCATGAGCACTTCTACCTGCAGGAAGAGTTCAGCCTGATGGGGATTCATCTAAACACCCGCAATCCCAAAGAGCCCCATGACTATTCGGGTCACATCAGTTGCACCTGCCATTCACTGGACGAAGTGCAGAACAAGAAGCATTTCTATGACTATCTGTTCCTAAGCCCGATATATAATTGCATCACAAAGTCCGGAGTCACGTCCGGCTTCACAGCCGAAGAGTTGCGGCAAGCAGGAAAAAGTAAGGTCATAGACAGTAGAGTCATGGCTTTGGGAGGCATTACTCCCGACAACATACTGGAGATTAAGGATTACGGATTCGGTGGTGCCGTTGTAATGGGTGACTTATGGAATAAATTCAATGCCTGCACCGACCGCGATTATCTGGAAGTAATCCGCCACTTCAAGAAGTTGAAGAAAATGGCTGATTGAGCCTTCTTGGACTGGCAAATCAAAATTTACCGTACTCTTTGTATTCAATACCGGCAGGCAACGTGAAATAGAAGGTGGAGCCTTCCCCTTTCTTAGACTCCACACCGATACCTCCCCCATAGTGCTCCACAATAGATTTGGTGATGGAAAGCCCCAACCCCGTACCTTTGATATTGTAGTTCATCTTCACAAACCGTTCAAAGATGGCATGTCTTCCCACTTCATCGATACCACAGCCTGTATCTGCCACATAAAAATAGAAGTTATGGTTGCTCAATCTCCTGCAACCGATTTTCACACTGCCCATCTCCGTAAACTTCAAGGCGTTCCTCACCAAGTTACCTATGACTTGGGCAAAACGCACGCGGTCTACCACCAAACGGCATTGAGGCAGCCGTTCTACAAACTCCACCTGAATGCCCGTGGGATGCGAGCGCATATTCTCCGTCGTACAGACTTCATCAATCAGCGCGTTTACATCCACTTCTCCATCGTTATATTCCAGAGTATTTGCCTCAATCTTCGAATAGTCCAGCAAGTCATTGACCAGTTGCAGCAGCGAGTCCTTGTTATCATTAATCTCCTTCAGAAAAGCCATACGGGTTTCTCTGTCCAAATTATCCATTTCGGCAAGCATAGTTGTAAAGCCTACAATGGCATTCAAAGGAGTACGAATTTCGTGAGTCATATTAGCGATGAAAGCATTCTTCAGCTGGTTGGATTCTTCGGCAACCTCATTGATGCGCTGCAACGTCTTCAACCTTTTGCTCTTGCTGATGGAAATGATTATCATGATGACCAAAAGCAGAATGACAATTATCCCAAAACTATATACCAATGCTTCATTATTCTGATAGAAGTCATTCGTCCAAACATCGTATGCTGCCGTAATTGTCAATATCATCGTTTTTTGCTTGCTTATTGGAAACTATAAAATTATGGGAAGCAAATATACTAAAGAAAATACAAATAAATTAATAGAAACTACAGTTTTTTCCAACAAAATAGGCCGCATGCCATTACCAAGTAAAGCATGCAGCCCATAAATGTCATTATTCAGTATTATTGAAATCAGCCTTCAATGGCAGCCTGCGCCGCAGCCAGACGTGCAATAGGCACACGGAACGGAGAACAGCTGACATAATTCAAGCCAACTTTGTGGCAGAACTTCACAGAAGAAGGCTCACCGCCATGTTCGCCGCAGATACCGCACTTCAAATCCGGACGGATAGCACGTCCCTTTTCAGTAGCCATGCGCACCAACTGTCCTACACCATTCTGGTCGAGTACCTGGAACGGGTCTACTTTCAGAATCTTCTTCTCCAGATAAATCGGGAGGAAGGAAGCGATATCGTCGCGTGAATAACCAAATGTCATCTGAGTCAAGTCGTTCGTACCGAATGAGAAGAACTCGGCAGAGGAAGCAATGCGGTCGGCAGTCAAGGCGGCACGCGGAATCTCAATCATTGTACCTACCTTGAAGTCGATGCTGTCACCCACTTCTTCAAACAACTGGGCAGCCTCAGCACGAATCACTTCTTCCTGCTGCTTGAACTCATACAAGATACCGGTCAGAGGCACCATGATTTCAGGATGGGTTTCAACACCTTCCTTCTTCAATTCCAAAGCAGCACCCAGGATGGCACGCGTCTGCATCTGTGTAATTTCAGGATATGTATTTCCCAAACGGCAACCACGATGACCCAACATCGGATTATGCTCACAAAGTGCCTCAACACGTTGCTGGATATACTGGAGGCTCACGCCCATCGTATCTGCCATTTCCTGCTGTCCCTTCAGGTCATGGGGAACAAACTCATGCAAAGGAGGATCAAGCAGACGCACCGTCACCGGACAGCCTTCCATTGCCTTGAAAATTCCCTTGAAGTCAGCTTGCTGGTAGGGAAGAATCTTAGCCAAAGCCTTGCGGCGCCCTTCTGCATTTTCTGCCAGAATCATCTCGCGCATGGCTTTAATCTTCTCGCCTTCAAAGAACATGTGTTCCGTACGGCAAAGACCGATACCCACAGCGCCAAAATTACGTGCTACTGCGGCATCATGAGGAGTATCCGCATTGGTACGAACCTGCAGCTTCGTATATTTGTCTGCCAAATCCATCAGTTCCGCAAAGTCACCGGACAGCTCAGCCGCTTTTGTCTCCACCTTGTCTTTATATACTTCACCGGTGCTTCCGTTCAAGGAGATATAGTCACCCTCTTTCAACAGTACACCATCCACTTCCACTGTACGCGCCTTGTAGTCGATGTTCAAGGCACCTGCACCAGACACACAGCACTTACCCATACCACGAGCAACCACTGCCGCATGCGAAGTCATACCACCGCGGGCAGTCAGGATACCTTCGGCAACTGCCATACCTGCCAAATCTTCCGGAGAAGTCTCGATACGTACCATCACCACACGCTTGCCGGCAGCATGCCATTCGGCAGCATCATCGGCAAAGAATACGATTTGTCCCGTAGCGGCACCCGGAGAAGCGGGAAGACCACGAGTCAACACCTTAGCTTGTTTCAGCGCTGTCTTATCAAATACCGGGTGGAGCAGTTCGTCCAACTTATTGGGCTCACAACGCATCAATGCAGTCTTTTCGTCAATCATACCTTGATGGAGCAAGTCCATGGCAATCTTCACCATAGCGGCTCCGGTACGCTTACCGTTACGGGTCTGGAGGAACCAGAGTTTACCCTCTTGTACTGTAAACTCCATATCCTGCATATCACGGTAGTGATTTTCGAGTTTTGTCTGCAAAGCATCCAGTTCCTTATAGATTTCCGGCATAGCCTCCTCCATGGAAGGATATTTGCTGACACGTTCTTCTTCGCTTACACCGGCTAATTCAGCCCAACGTTGAGAACCGATTTTTGTAATCTGTTGCGGAGTACGGATACCGGCAACCACGTCTTCACCTTGTGCATTAATCAAATACTCGCCATTGAAAAGGTCCTCACCGGTAGCAGCATCGCGGCTGAAGCAAACACCCGTAGCAGAGCTCTCGCCCATATTACCGAATACCATAGCCTGAACGCTTACGGCAGTACCCCATTCGTCAGGAATTCCCTCCATCTTACGATACAAAATAGCACGTTCGTTCATCCAGGAGTTGAATACGGCACAAACGGCACCCCACAACTGCTCGTAGGCACAAGTCGGGAAGTCTTTTCCGGTTTGTTCTTTCACCGCAGCCTTGAAC
>NZ_JBCNZM010000184.1:0-4584 GCF_040227615.1 Bacteroides sp. RTP31139st1_H2_RTP31139_211217
CCATACATTCAAAGAAGAACAATACGATAGGCTTGCCGAGCACGTGCGCCGCCACGTCAACCTGCCGCTTATCTACCAAATATTGACAAAGAACCATGATTGAAGGACACGGAGACGATTCCTATAAATACGGCCGTCCCATTACGGCAAACTTCAGCTCGAACGTTTACAGCAGGGTAGACCTCTCTGCCTTGAAGGCGCATCTGTGTGCCCGGATTGACGGCATCGGCAACTATCCCGAACCGGAGCCTTACACGTTTGAGGCCTGCCTTGCCCGCTGCCACCGTCTTCCTGCCGAGGCAGTGTGCGTGACGAACGGAGCTACCGAAGCCATCTATCTTACCGCACAGACTTTCCGCGGGACAAACACCGCCATTGTGCAGCCCACTTTCAGTGAATATGCCGATGCCTGCCGCATGCACGGCCATCGGGTCACTTCCCTCTACCGGCTTCCTGCGGAGAGCGAGGGGTATCGCTTGCCGGAAGAGGTGCGCATGCTGTGGCTGTGCAATCCCAATAACCCTACCGGAACGGTTGTGGAGAAGGAATATCTGGCAACACTTATCAGTCATAATCCGCAGGTCTGTTTCGTCATCGACCAGTCCTACGAGTTTTTCACCTTGCGTCCGCTTTTCTCTGCTGCCGAGGCTGCGGAGTTTCCCAACGTCTTGCTGCTGCACTCCATGACCAAGCGTTATGCCGTTCCCGGTCTGCGACTGGGATATGTCACCGGCGCCCCCCACCTGCTGCACCGTCTGCGTACCAACCGTATGCCCTGGTCGGTCAACCAGCTTGCCATTGAGGCAGGGCTCCATCTGCTGGAACATGATGTTCCCAATCCGCTGGATGTGGCGTCTTACTTGCAAGAGGCTGCCCGCCTGCGCAGTGCGCTCGAGGCATTGGGAGGACTGGAGGTATGGGCCACCGAAACCCATTTCATGCTGGTGTGCCTCCGTATGGGTAGGGCTTCCGCTTTGAAAGACTATCTGGCAGGGGAGCATGGTATCTTGATTCGGGACGCCTCCAACTTCGACGGACTGAATGAGCATTTCTTCCGTATAGCCGCCCAGAGCCGGGAGGAGAATGACAGGCTTGTAAAAGCAATAGGACAATGGCTTGAGGAGGAATAACCGATGGAAGAAGATGTGCTTATACTTTTGGGTGTCGCCTTCAACTTGAACCTGCCGCTTCTCACAGCCTGGCTGCTCGACCACTGGCTGGGCGACCCGGCGTGGCTACCCCATCCGGTGGTGGCTTTCGGCAAAGCCATTTCTTTCTGTGAGCACCGGTTGAACCGGGGCGATTCGCGTTTCCTGAAAGGAGCGCTTATGACGGTGCTCCTCGTGGCAGGTGTGTATTTCGTCACGCTTCTGCTACTCCGCTTGGCTGCACTCTTTTCTCCGGGCATGCTGCTGACGGTGCAGATACTGCTGATATTCTATTGCTTGGCGGGCACTACGCTGGTTCGCGAGGTGCGTATGGTGTTCAAGGCGGTGGACCGTTCCTTGGAGGAAGGGAGGATGCAAGTGGCACGTATCGTTGGGCGTGATACGTCTGCGCTCTCGGCGCAGGAGGTGAGAACCGCGGCATTGGAGACTTTGGCAGAGAATTTGAGTGACGGGGTCGTTGCTCCCTTATTCTGGTATCTGCTGTTGGGAGTTCCGGGCATGCTTGCCTATAAGATGGTGAACACGTTGGATTCCATGGTCGGCTACAAGAACGAGCGCTATCGTCGGTTCGGCTGTTTCGCCGCCCGTCTGGATGATGTTGCCAATTATATTCCTGCTCGTCTGACAGCCTTTCTGATGGTACTGGTTTCCGGTCGCCTTTCCTTGTTTGCTTTTGTGGGCAGATATGGCAGCCAGCATGCCAGTCCCAATTCCGGTTATCCGGAAGCCGCCCTTGCCGGTATTTTGAATTGCCGTTTCGGGGGGCCGCACAACTATTTCGGCGAGGAGGTATGGAAACCTTATATCGGTTCTAATGAACGGCCTCTGAAGACAGAAGATATGCGTGTGGCTGTCCGCATCAACCGGCGTGTGGAGTGGTGGATGGTAGTTGCCGTAATAGTGACATCGACCTTGGCTTCCTTTTGTTTTTAAAATGTTGTTATTTTAACTGATTCTTTGTCCGTTCCAAAAAGATATAATATCTTTGCAAGACCGCGTTGCATTAAAAATGTAACTTTTAAAGCAGACAAAGTCTTATAAATGAGGATAAAGCAACTATATATATTCCTTTTCTTTATTTGGTTCGGGAGCACAATAATTGCATCGGCAACAGATAAAGCGGATTCTTGGACTAAAGAAAAGGAAAGTATAGTCCATGAGGTCATCTCCACTTTTCACAACAGCCTCGGTTTCGACTATCTGACCCGGGAGGAGTGTGACTCGCTGAATGCCGACGGCCTTTTGTCCCAATTGGATGAATCCCAGCGCTATTACACCTATTTCGAACTGGAAAGAATACTTATAAAATCCTCCCTTTTCCGTGGAGAAATCCGTATGGCTATTGCCCAGAGCGACCAGATGTACTCCAAAGCCCGCGCGCTTGCCTACCCCTTCGGCAATGCCCTTGCGCTGAATGCCATGGGAGAGGTGTACAGCTATACCGGCAGGCTCCGGGAAGCCGGTGCCGCTTACGAAGAGTCTTTGAGACTGCTGGATGGGATGGACGGGGAGGATGTGCATATTCGCATGCTACTGGTGGAACTGATAGATTATAACCTGCGCATACGGAATGTAAACGGCGCCTCGCGTTATCTTGCACGTCTGAACCTCTATCCGGAAGACCGGCTTTCTCCGCTGGAGCTGGCCATGCGTCACATCTCCAATGCTTCCTGCCAATTATTCAAGGGTGACTTGAAGGCCGCCAGCCATTGTCTGGCACAGATAGGCCAGCTTGAAACGCAACTGATTCCGGAGATACGGCAATACCTTCTGATTATAGATGCCCGTTATCTGGTGGCCACCGGAGAGCATGAGGCAGCCTTGACCGCCTACAATGATTTCCTTCAAACCGAATATGCCCGGATAAACCATAACATCTACAAGGAAGCTCTGCTCGAAAAAGCGGATTTACTGGTGAAGATGGGAAACAAGGAAGAAGCCTACGGACAGTACGGCAAGGTCTTTTCGTATATCAAGACTTCGTTCGAGAAGAACTATCCCAAGGAGATAGACCGGCTCTGTACCCGTTTCCAGGCCGACCAACTGGCCTACCAGAACGAACGCGACCGCATTGTATCCATGCGTTTCTATCTGGCAGGCATCACTGTGTCCGTACTGTTTCTGATATTCCTCCTGGTGCTGGGCTGGAAGAAGATATTCCGTTTGAAGCGTTCCCAGATGCGGCAGGAGGCGATGAAGGAGAAAGCGGTGCAAGCCATACAACGGAAGAATATGTTTCTTTCGAACATGAGCCATGAGGTACGTACGCCGCTGAATGCCATTGTCGGATTCTCGGCGGTACTGACGGATGAGGACGAGTCGTTCGATGACGAATCGCGCCGGGAGTTCTCCGAAATTATCAAGGTGAATTCCTTTCAGTTGCTAAAACTTATCAATGACATTCTGGATTTCTCGGATTTCGAGAATGACAATATAACCTTCAACATCCGTACGCATGATGCCGTGAAGTTGTGTAATGAGGTCGTGGAGACCGTGATGGCCTCGCGCAAGCTGGAGGTTGAAATGCGTTTTGACACGGATTTGTCCGTCCTGATGCTGGATACGGACGATGCGCGCCTCCGCCAAGTCTTGATAAACCTGCTGGTGAATGCCACCAAGTTTACGGAGCAAGGCTCCATCGTGCTGGAACTGAAGATGGCCGATGTCGATACGGCACTTTTCTCCGTGACGGATACCGGATGCGGCATTCCACCGGAGAAGCAGCACTTGATTTTTGAACGCTTTGAAAAGCTGAATGATTTTGTGCAGGGAAGCGGACTGGGCCTTTCCATCTGCCAACTGATTGTGAAATATATGAACGGCAAGCTGTGGGTGGACAGTGGGTATACCCGTGGCGCGCGTTTCTGTTTTACGCATCCTTTGAAGTATAATCCCGCATTACACGGAGGAACGGCGCAATGAAACGAATACTGATTCTCATCCACGTTTTGTTTTGCGGATATATCTGTCCGCTGCTGGCAGAAGACACGGGGGCTGCCCGGTATCAAGACAGCATCCTGAAGGTTGCCGATACTCTGCCGGCCACCCTTGTCCGGCTGACGTATCTCCGTGACATGGCCTACAAGCACCAGTATGCTCCTTATAACATGACTTTTTCCACCCGTCTGTACGAGGAGGCGCGGCGGCAGAAGAACGCTTTCTATGAGAATATGGGCGCTTACTATCTGGCGGCATGTTATGACAAGAAACACGACCCGGACAGTCTGTCGTATTGGGTGGATGTGCTGAAGGATTTTGTCCCCCAGGTAGGCACTTACGATTATTATCTGGAGCAGAAGGCTGCCGTCAGCCGCGCCCTGGCTTCCAAGAGACAGATAGAGAAAGCGGTGTATGTGGCTAAGGAGACGTTGGAGGAATCAAAACTCCACCATAGCAATAATGGGATGATAGCGGC
>NZ_JBCNZM010000184.1:4594-8553 GCF_040227615.1 Bacteroides sp. RTP31139st1_H2_RTP31139_211217
ATAACAGCTTGGGATGTGCCTACGGAGTGTCCAGCCGCCCGAATGAGGCACTGGACTCTTTCTTGGAGGCTTACCGGAATTTCTCTCCCCAGACAAAGGCCAGCCTGAAGGTGGATATACTGTCGCGTATTGCCCAGGTATACGGCAATGGCGGTAAAGACAGCCTGAAGCTGCCCTATTTGCATGAAATGGACACGACGTTGCAGGCGGTCATTTCCAAAGAACCCGAGACACGGAAGAACTGGAGCAATTTCGAGATTGACTGCGAAGTGAAGTATATCCTGCACTACATGAACCAGAAGAACTTTACAGTGGCGCACGAGCATATCGAGAAAGTAAAGAAACTGCTTGAGCCGCATGTAGATCCCGTCTTCTGGCTGAATGTCCAGTTGATACAGCTTCAATATTATGCCAAGACCGATGAGTATGACAAAAGCATCGCATTGATAGACGAGGTGACCCCTACGGTACTGAACAACTACGTCTCCACCTTTGCCACTTTGATAAACTACAAGGCGAGTACGCAATATGACAAGGGGGACATTGACGGGGCCATCGAGACCCGGCGCTACCTCATACGCAAGCAGGATTCGCTGAACAATGCCTTCTCGGCCAACCAGTTGAAGCAGGTGAAGGAGATTTACCACATTGACGAGCTGTTGCTGGAGAAGCAGAAGATTCAGGACATGAATTACCGTATAGGATTTATATTCCTGGGTGTCTGCCTGCTGCTGATGCTGCTTTTCTATCTGTATACGCGCTATGTCTCCGGAAAGATTGCTGTCGTAGAGAAGAAGACGGCTGAAGCCGCCTTGCAGGCAGAGACGGACAACATCGCGAAGGAGCGTCTGAAATCGGAAATCAGCCATGATATACGTACCCCGCTGAATGTGGTGGTGGGCTTTGCCGAATTGCTGATCGGGAAAGAGGAGCTGGATAAAGAGACTAAGAAGGAGTACGGACAGATGATTCAGACCAATGCGGAAAGTCTGCTGAATTATGTCAACAGCATTCTGGAGTTGTCCCGCTTGGAGTCCGGCAAGATTCAGTATGAGGACGAGGAGTGTGACGTTATTCAGTTGTGCAGTGAGGTGCTGGATAAAGTGAACGGTCGTGGGGAGAGCACTGTGTCTGTCAGCCTGCAGACCGATCTCAAGGAACAGCTTGCAAGGACGGACCGGAGGTGGTTCGATACATTGCTTGTCAGCCTGCTGACTCCGTCAGAGAATGACACTTCCCGTTATGAGGCGATTATCCGCATCAGACGCGACCGGAGTAAACCGCTCCTTTATTTCGACGTGGTCAACGCCCCGTTTGCAAAGGTACATTTTGAGAATAAAACGAGCTTGATTCGCCATGAAATCAATGCCCATTTTATTCATTATTTTGGAGGTATCTACAAGGTGCAAACCGAAGCGGAGGAAGGCCCTACTATTTCGTTCACTATTCCTTGTCGAGATTGATGCGGACGATGCCGCCGTAGGGCGTCAATGCGTCGAAGGCTTCTTCGGCTTTAAGGATTCCGGCATAGAGTTGTGCGCAGATTAATACGCCTCCGTGTGCGAAGATGGCAACGCGTGTATAGGGCTTCTTCTTTAATTCGTCCAAAAACTGGCTGACACGCCGGTATTGCATAGCAAAAGATTCTCCACCGGTAGCTGCCACGTTTATGTAGTCGGCATACCATTCCTGCAGGCGTGGGTCCTCATTCTGCTCGAACGGCTTCATCTCCCAGTCGCCAAAATTGATTTCCATAATCCGTTTGTCCCGTTCTGCATCGGGATAGCCGCAATAGGTGGCGAGGCGCACGCAGCGGGTTAGGGGACTGGTGTAGACGTGGTCGAACGGAAGGTATGTCTTCAGGTTTTCTGCTGTTACGGCGGCTTCCGTTTCAAAAGTAGGTTTCAGGGGAACATCGGTCTGACCGTAGCACATCCCCGGAGGAACATCTACCGAAGTGTGTCGAATGAGTATTACTTCCATCTTTAATTTTCAGTTGTTAATTTATAATTAGAATAAGGCTTCCCAAGTAGAAGGACAGTTCGCATAGCAGGAAAGTGGCCCCGCAGCAGTCACCCGTATATCCTTGTAGGCGCCGCTTCATCAATCGGTAGAGCAGGAAGAAGGTGAGCAGTGGGAAGAGGGTGGCAATCCACAGCTTTATAGGCAGCAGCAGTACGAAAGGAAACAGGCCGCAAAGAAATCCGGCCAGTAACTCGTGCCAGCTCATGCGGTTGTAGACGGTCTTGCTTTTGCTGTCTTCCTCTTTCCGGGCATAGGGCAGATAGTTGACAATCTGGGAGGCACAGAACTTGGACCAGCAGTCACCGCAGAGCACAAGGATGCAGAGAAGTCCCAGTGGCAGGTGATGAAGTTGGAGCAACAGCAGGAAATAGCATATCAATCCGATGACACCGTAGCTTCCGATGTGGGAGTCCTTCATGATGGCAAGAGTCCGTTCCCGGGTGGTGCCGCCGCCAAAGCCGTCAAGGAAGTCCGCCAGCCCGTCTTCGTGCAGGCAACCGGTGACAAGCAGGCGTGCGATGAGGGCAAGAATCCATGCCAATGACACCGGCATAATCTGTCCGGCAAGCCACAGCACTGCTGCCATCACGCCTCCCGTCAGCCAGCCTACAAGCGGCCAATAGGGAACCACATGCTTGAAACACTCTGCCGGCACTTCCTTGATTTTCCAGAAGGGCAGTCGGGTGAGCATTATGAATGCAGCCAAGACATTGTTCATGTTAAAAGTATTTAGTGATGGAGGCATGTGCAAAGTTATCCATTTCATTGAGCATCCGCACGGCCGAGTCGACAATGGGATATGCACAGATGGCCCCCGTTCCTTCTCCCAAACGCAGCCCCAGATTCAGCAGCGGACGGGCATGCAGGGCGTCGAGCACCAGTTTGTGGCCCGACTCGTCTCCGCAGTGTCCGAAGATGGCGTAATCCGTCACTTCCGGATAGAGCCTGGCGGCGGCAAGCAGGCAGTTGGTCATGATGAATCCGTCTACAAGGATAATCATCCTCAGCTCGGCAGCTTGCAGCATGGCGCCTATGGCCATCACCATTTCCAGTCCGCCAAAGTAGCGGATGATGTCTCGGGGAGAACCGTCGCCCTTGTAGTTCTCCATAGACTGCTTCAACACTTCGTATTTGTGGCGGATGCCCGCGCTGTCGAGTCCGCTGCCTGCGCCGACACATTGTTCCAGAGGAATACCGGT
Organism: Bacteroides sp. RTP31139st1_H2_RTP31139_211217; assembly: GCF_040227615.1. Classification (NCBI taxonomy): domain Bacteria; kingdom Pseudomonadati; phylum Bacteroidota; class Bacteroidia; order Bacteroidales; family Bacteroidaceae; genus Bacteroides; species Bacteroides sp. RTP31139st1_H2_RTP31139_211217. The sequence goes on from NZ_JBCNZM010000184.1 coordinate 7,819, forward strand.
GAAGCAGGTCATCCACAGGGAGGATGAAGAGGTGTTTCCGATACCCATTTCACCGAAGCTGAGGACATTACTGCCTTCTTCATGGCATTGGCGCACCACCTCGGCACCCCGTTCCAGGCACATCTCCATTTCCTCTTCCGTCATGGCTGCCTCGTGCAGATAACTCCGGGTGCTTTTGCGCACTTTCATATTGATGATGCCTTTCTCGTAGGGGAGGTCGTAGTCTACTCCTGCATCTACAATCTTCAGGGTAAAGCCGTGCTGCCGGCAGAGGAAATTGACACCTGCCCCTCCATGAAGGAAGTTGCTGATTTGCTGCCAGGTGATTTCCTTTGGAGTCAGACTGTCACCTTCTTCTACAATGCCGTGGTCGGCGGCGAAGATAATGTTTTGCGGATGTTTCAAGGCAGGGGATAATGTCTGTTGTATGAGTCCGATTTGGAGTGCCAGTTCTTCTAAAATGCCCAATGAGCCTTTGGGTTTGGTCAGGTTGTTGATTTTGTCAATCAATGCGGGACGGATTGACTCGTCCGGACGGGTGATATGAAATGTTTTCATCAGTCTGTTGACTTTTAATTGTTTGTTGTTTTATGAATGAGTGTTTTTTACGGTAAGTGGGATGCCGGATACCATCAGTATCACTTCGTCGGCACGGGCGGCTACATATTGGTTCATCCAGCCTTGCATGTCCGTGAACTTTCGTTGCAGTTCGTTCTCGGAAGTTCCTCCCATACC
>NZ_JBCNZM010000185.1:0-8497 GCF_040227615.1 Bacteroides sp. RTP31139st1_H2_RTP31139_211217
CGTTGTCCTCGGTGACGTTGCCCGTATCGCGCGTCCACTCCACATCACTGTCAAGGATATGCGCCGTAACGTCACGGTTGTACAGCTCACCGGTAATGGTGAGGGTGGTCGCAAAACGCTCCGCATCGAAGTACCAGCCATTGGAGCTTTCTATATCGATGCTGAAATCCGGATTGCCCTCGACCATTGCCCAGCCCGCTGCTCCGTACTTCGGTTCGTCGGTAGTGCCGGAAACAAGACACATCCACTTGCATCCGTAGTGCCACACGGTATCGTACATCATCACACGTACGGTCTCGGTCTGTGCCTCGCGGTCGGCTTGGTAGGGTTCTGCTCCGGTGGCGGTCTCCATGTTCCACTCTCCGCGGTCGTTGGCGATGCGGGGCAATACGCCTTGGAAGTCGATGCGGTGGATGTCCTGCGCTACCAATCCCCGGACGTAGATATAAGAGTGCAGGTAGTTGATGGGCAGGTTGTCGAACAGAGACAGATGCTTCAGCCTGCCGACGATCACCGAATAGTTGCTTTCCTCAAGGACGGGTTTTGTGACCCCGTTAAGCATGCAGATACAATGCTCACGGGATGACAGATACCAATAACCCTGCCGTTCAGTATCAACCGGGTTGCCACGGTGTGATAATATCATCAACGGCTCAGGAGGATAATTCTTGCCACCCGGCACCTCGCTATCAGGGTACATCACAGCGTTGATCGTATTGGCTGAGATGTCAACATGCAAGACACGTAGCCAGGAGGTATAATACTTGCCGCCACCTGATGCAAGGTCATTGACAACACCATATACAACATCGTTTTCTGCCAGTGCAGTAAAGTCGTTATCCCACCGTTTCTTCATCTTCAGGCTGTATGTGCCGTCTTCAAGCTGCGATACACTTTCGATGGTACCGGACTCGGAGAAGGAATAGTCGCTCTCCATGGCGGAGAGACGGTTGAAGATAAGCTCAAGGACGGTAAGGCTGTCGCGGACCTCGAGGCGGGACAGCTGCATACGGCCGTCAGGGAATATTCCGGCACCCTTGCCCGCGACCATAGAGTCGATAAACTCGCCGAACTTCAACAGAAAATTTGTGCCGTCAGCCTGGTCTTTTCGAAGGAACACCTTTGATAATTCTTCGATGCTCATTCCTTGTTGAATGAGTTCAAGAATGCCAATAAATGTCCGTCCAACCCTCTCTGCGGTATTCTCTCCCTCAGAAGAGGCGTTCCTTATCTGTAGAGCAAGTTTCCTTAATATGTCAAGTGTATCAGGCATTATTCACCAAGTACTCTAAAAGTTACACGATTAGCATTAATCCCTCCACTTCCCCTATACAGCGGAAAGTCTTTTTTATTATCATTCAAATACCGAACACATTCTTTCATATACCTATCAGCAACAGAGAAAGCATCATTATAAGCCATAAGTTTCTCCTTAAAATCAGAACGCGATGAATATTCGTTATCTTTATTGACAAATCCAAAACGGGTGACATTTCCATCTCCATTTTTCACGATACGAGCATAGGTATAATATGCCAATGTCGTTTTCAGCCCTACAAAGGAACGTTTGCCTCCACATTCTATGGTATAAGAACTACCATTAAGCAACTCACTATAATTTTCCGGATGTTCTTTCACATCTAAGAATAAAGCATCACCCAAAGCTGACTTCAAATCAATGTTCTCCGACTCCCGAATATATGCCTCTATCTTTTCCGTATCGATGTGTATTGACATCGTACGAGCCAACTTATAGACCTCATCTGTTGTTATTAGACATCGCAGCATTTCTTATATATTTAAGAGGTTGTACACTAAAGTCATTGGAAGGATTGAGAGGTTCATACCAATGCGCAAAAATTTTCTGAAAAGCCCGTTCAATCATGCGTTGTTGCTTTGACACAATAGAGTTATAGTATTCAAAAGCATCTTCCAATATATCCCCAGAAAAACCAACCTTACCAATCCGGATACAATACCAAGGCTCCTGCCCGAAAGCCGAATAAATACGTTCAACCACACTGGCATCAGTAACGGTAAACTCCTTATCATAATTTTTAGGACTAATATCCACAAACTCCGGTTTTTCTTCATCAGATTCCAAGGTTACCTCTAAGACCTTTGTCGCATTGGTGTCTCCTTGTAATTGCACGATAGTATCAGAAAAACCAGTATCTTCATTAGTCCTATCCTCTTTTATAGGATTTCCGTTTTCATCAAAACGTACCGAAGAAGCACCTTTCTTTGTAATTATCATCCCGGAAGGCATGAAGTTACAACGCACATTACGATACTTCACATTGGCTAATCCCTCATCCGTACTCATTTCCGTAATCACACGGTCAGCTCTTCCGATAGGATACACGAATTTCCCTGTGTTGCTAATCCATAGTATCTGCCCCTTATAGTTTTCAATCCCTCCGGCAGCCCGAATTTGCGCATAGACCACCTCCTTACGTGGATTAAATACATCTATAAACTCCACATTTTCTGGTATTACCTTTATGGCTTTTCCCTGACGGGTTTTCTTTCCTGTCCAATCCGGATGAACTGCGATTTTTGCGATATATCCGGATTCATCCTCCTCCAACAAACGGCAATTTTCAAAGGGGATGTGCTGTACTTCCACTATATCTGCGAACATATTATAATTAACATGTATCGCCATCCCATCGTAATCAGCAACATCCTTGCAGACGAAAGCATGGATGTCATCTGCCGTATCTCCACGGCGGTTAACCACATATTCAGAAAAAGCAACCTCACGAAACCCATTTCCCTCTATGAAATTGGCATAACGTTCTGCACATTCGCTACCCGTTGAACTCGCAGCGATGATATTTCTTAGATGTTGGGGATATAAATTATCATCACCGTAGCTTTGGATGCCAAGATTACGTAAATAGCCCGTGTCAACACGCCTATTACTCTTCTTCTTTAATTCATTTACATTCATCGTTCCGTGAGGTTATTCTTTATTTCACCGTTTCTACGGCTTCTATAGTCTGCTTAGAGTCAACTACAGATTGAGCCTCTTTAATATGAGCATCCAATACTTTAGCTGTAACTTTCTTCCCGTTCAGTTTATAAGTCTTGAACGCATCTCTCACAAACTCAGAAGTAGCACCTTCCACTTCAAAGGCTTTCACCAATTCTGAAACCAAAGTTTCATCCAATGGTAAAGCAGGACTCATCCGTCTTTCAACCCTTTTCTCCCAATCGGAAGGCGTTGAAGCAAAAAAGACTATCCCTTTAGGATTTTCCGCAAGATACCTTTCTGCCGCTTCGTCAGTAAGATTGTTGTTGGTGTACATTTCACTACTTCCAAAGCCTACTTGGAGCAATACACCATTTTTCAATGCATAACTTGATTTTTCTTTCATTTTTCCATATCTTTTTAAGTACGAATACATTTCAATCACAGCGTCACGATAGCAATCACCACATGAGGTCTTGGTAAATGTCCTACCAAGAACTTCATGAAACATCAGTTCAATGTCTGATTTATCAGAAGAAGAAAGGGAGACCTTATCCCCCAATCTCTTCAACTTATCAACCATCTCCAAGACAAGCATATTCCCTCCTATGCTGCCGGTTCAGCCGTCAAAGTGTTGACAGCAGTCTTAGTTGCTTCATAACTCGTCTTGAACAAGAATAATGCAGATTTAGGCGTTTTCTGCTCTTCCAAGGTAACAGCCCATCCACCTTCAGTATCCTCGCTATACTTATCGTTGTCGATAGCTGTAGCTGTAAGCCCTTGGTAGTAACCATACACCTGAAAAGCGGCATCACCAGGGTTTCCTTCTTTCTGTAAACCCTTATATTTATTCTCCAACACCACAACATAGGTACCGTTAGCCAATCCGTCAATAACATCAGCGCATACATCCGGGTCGTTTGCCAATATCACAATCGCGACAGTATTGGTAAACGAACTACGATATGTGCCAGCCACTAATGAGGTCTTTGTACCCGTAAATGGATTTTTACCAGGAACAACAACCTTATAAGCCTTCTTCCCGGTTTTCATAGCCAGCGTTTCAATCACATTCTTTTTTGTAGAATTGAATACTGTGGCTGCAAAGTCCACATCCGCACGATTCATTATTACCCCTTCCTGCTCCAATCCTTGTACTACTGGATCATCACACGACGGAACAATATCTTTCTTTAAAATATCATCACATACTCCCATAGAATACCTCCTTTTGTCAATATGCTACTTGCACCAAGTTGTCCTCGCCAATCATAGAACCGAGTTTACCAGTAGAATAGATATAATTCTTACGGGGTTTTCTTTCAAACCAGATATCAAGGTCAGATATCGGGTTATCGCCTTCACAACCGTACATTAAATTGTCCGGAGAACATAGAACCGCACGGTGAGGAAGGTTCAGTTTCGTTTTATCGTTCTGATACGCTTGAATAAATCTATCCCAAATAGAACATTTTACGACCGTAACGCCGTCATACTCTCCTACTTCAAGGCCGTCAAAAATGACCGTCCAAGGCATAATAACCTTATATTTCTCCCTCACATCACGTGACAAAGAATCACATAATGATTTTGTAGCAAAAATTGCATGTCCGGACTTCTGGAAAATACGGCTATCCGCATCTTCAAGCATCGTGTCAAACACAGATGTAGCAGCCCCCAATTCTTTCATCTTGGACTTCTGCAAAGCATAAGATGCTTCAGAGTTGGCTGATATAACGGTATGCTGACCGGAATTCTCTGCACATATGGCAAACAGGCGTTTAAAGAAACCGTCACATGTCTTGAACAATTCTACATTCAATCCATCCGTAATTTGACCGGAACCGTCAATATTAGCGGCATCCTTGTCTCCAAACCAAGTGAAGCGCCATAACATTTTCATCATTGCTTCCGTCAGTTTTGGAAGGACAATCCCATCCATATATTCAGTAGAAGTAAGGTCCGCAATATTGGTACCGGTCTTCAAGCAGTACTTTGCAATAGTATTCTCCAAATCCTCATAGCACATTTCCAACGGAACTTGCCAGTCGCCAATTTCCCATACTTTCTGGGCGGCAGCGATAGCCACTTTTTGATATTCAGGGTCACATCCGGCACCTGCGATACCTACATCCTCCATCTCACCGATGAAGCCAACTTTCTTGCCATTGGTCACTTTAGGCATGAACGTCATAAAACGCTCCATATCCTCATTTTGAAAGACTGTCAGTTCAATCAAGTCTTTCAAATCCTTCACCGCCTGATTGTCTGGCGTCAATTTTGAAAAATCTAAAATAGGCATACTCAATTCTCCTTTCTTTACTTTTTAGTTCTCTTCTCCCTTTCCTCTCTCAACTTTCTTTGAATAGGTGTCTCCTCTGCACTTGCTTGTGTCTCAACAGTATTCTTGAAGGATTGGGTACGCAAAGAGACTCTATAGGTTGAACAATGTTTTGCTAGCCAATTCTCACCTCCTGCCATCTTTACAGCATTCAGTATCTTATTGTCCTCAACTGTACGGGCATTGGTTTTCAATGCCGCATTTTCCTCTTCAAGTTCTTCAATGCGCGCCTTTAAAGCTTCAATCTCCTCGTCACCGTTTGCTTCTTCCGGGTCTTTGATTTCTGTAATCACTCCGTCTGTTACAATGATAGTCTTACCATCGGGCATAACATGCTCGCCATCGGGGGATGCCGCATCTCCCACCTGCGGTTCTCCTTCTTCACGTTCCACCGTCAGTGTATTACCTTCGGCATCTGTCAGTTCCATAGATACTACCGGAATGTCTTCTATCTTCTGGTAGCCACATTTCGCAAGCAGTCTGTCAATGATAGATTGCTTTACCGTTACTTGTTTCTCTTTGTTCATTTTCTCACTATTAAGTTTATAATCAGTTCCTTTTGCTGTAGTCGGTATAAGAACATCAGATATAAATCCAAGTTGTTTTGCAACCTCACCGCCAAACCATGCCTCCTTGTTCATCTGGACCTCCAAAATGGTCGATTCAACTCCTGTCCGTTCAACATATACAGCCATCATCTTATCCTTTTCCGCTTCCAGACTTGATTTGATGGATTCTATAGTTTCAAGGTCCAATAAATCATCATATCTTGCCAAATATGGTTTGTGGATGAGAAACTTTGCATGAGGATAAGCTTTTCTGCGTTCAAGTGGAGCAGAAAGCAAAATGATGGTAGCCATAGAAGCACATCGTCCAACAACGGTACAAGATATTTCCTTGCCCGACGCACGTAATGCATCATAAATAGCATACCCCTCAACCGTATCACCGCCGCACGAATGGATTTCAATGTCAATTTTAGGGTCAGCCGGGTCAAGCCATGAAAGGAAGTATTGGATATCCGGAAACGAAAGCCCCTCGTCACCGGTCAAATACCAATTTTCCATTTTATCCTTATCAGCTACAATGTCCTTGTTAATGTATAATTTAGCCATATCACATAATTGTTTGTAACAAAGGTAGAAAACATGATACGGCTTGAAGAAAATAAGAAGTCTATTCCACTGACACGCTTTGTCAGCAACTTTTTCAAAACAAAAAAAGAGCGGAATAATTCCGCCCCCCCTAAACATCCACCTTACTTGAGAACTTATCTATTATCCGATAAATTGTCCTTTCCGCAATATTATACTCATCGGATAAATATTGCATGATATAAGTCTTTTTATGTCCCTCCTTTGACAGACGGACATATTCTTGATACACGGGAATATATTTCACATCCCCGACATCAAGCGAAGCATCCCCCATCATTTGAAGAAGACTCTTATTCAATATCAATAGTTCATATGCTTTCATATACTACCAAGATTTTCAACGTACTTAACCCTATTAGCAACAGAGGTAAACTCTTCCACAGAAACCACCGGAGCAGGCGCCATCATCATACCTTTTGCAACAGCTTTGGCCAGCATGTCCTCTCCTAACGCCTGATTGGAAGAAGCTGTTACATTAATGGGAATACCTCCTCCTATCTGATTGAAAGCCGACAATAACGGAGCAAACATCGAGGTTGCAGCAGCCGTCATTACACTTTCACCGTTGGACAACATAGCAGGTATGGAATCGCTTGTACCGGAACCTGGCCCTTCAACTTTACCTCCTTGTGCAAATTTAGCACTTTTCACCGATTTCATAGCCTTTCCCATAACAGTAGTTACAGATGCCACTACAGTACCTATCGCAGCAAGCATGTCAATCCATGTTGCAGATGAGCGGGTAGCTGTTTCTACGGCTTTGGCAATGGCTACCCCTTGCGCAATAGAAACCTCCGCAATAGCCAGTATTTTCGCCAACTGAGCCATATTCTCGTTATCTCCTGCCGCTTGTTCCAACAAATCAGAAAGATTCCCTGCCAAGACAGAAAGGGATTCACCTTTATTTTGCTGCATCTCCACTTCCTTGTCAATGACCGCCTGCTTTGCATTCAAGTATTCTTGGTCTGCAGCAAGCTGCCTGGCCCGGAATTCGGCATCACTCTCCTCTCCCATCCGTCTCAAGCTGTCTTTCAGTTCAAGCTTCTGCTGTTCCTGCATACGAAGAAGCTCAAGTTCACTATCTCCATTCAATTTAGCTTCTGCCAATTCATTATCCAATCGAAGTTTGAGTGCATCAGCTTGTTTCTTTGCTGTATCATTCTCATGTTGAACGGACAAATCATAAATCTCTTTATTGTACTTCTCCGTAATAGCAAGCTTCATCTGTTCAGTAAGCTCTTTCTGACGGAGTTCTACGTCACGTTGGGCAACAAGTTGCTGCATCTTTAGTTGGTACTCCTGCTCACCTCCAGCTTTTACGGATTCAAGTTGCAGAGAGATTAGTTTCTGCCGGTTCTCCACCTCCTTCATCAGTTGTTCTTCCGATAATTGCTGTAATGCATCATTTTTTTGCTGTTCAAGTGCAATAATCTGATTATTTATAGCTCCACGTGCTTTCGTTGTAAGGTCTTGTTCCTCAATCAAGCGAACACGCAAATCTTCTATTTGACGAGAAAACTGACGTTCTATCTCAATGGATTGTTTCTCTCTACTGTCCTTAACCAGCTTAAGCATTTCATCCTCAGCCTTACGAATTTCTGAAAGTTCTTTTTCTTTTACAACTTTAGCCTTATCTACTGATTCTTTCCGCATCGCATTTATTTTATTCTGGGTTTCCTTATTACGGGTATAGCTCTCCATTTCCTTTTGAGCTACGTCCGAAAAAACTTGAGAGAATTCCTTTCAATCTTTCACTGTACTTTCTGATATACCCAATCGGCTAATAACCTCATCAGCCGTTACTGCCCCTTGTGCCATATCATCAAGCAATTTATTAGCTTCACCAGTAAGTTCTATTTGCCCAAGAAGATTTGCCAATTTCTTTCGGCCAATATCAATGCTTTCCTGCTGAAGTTTATTTTCCATATCGTATGCTTTTGTAGCCGCATCAGTACGCTCTTTCAGGCTTTTTGTAGTATCATCTGCAATGAGCTTCAATCTTTCAATCTCAGAGCGACTTGC
>NZ_JBCNZM010000186.1:0-8443 GCF_040227615.1 Bacteroides sp. RTP31139st1_H2_RTP31139_211217
GATACACCATGCCCACCACGTTTGCCAAGGGGCGGGCTTTACGATGACGCGTATGGAATTCTCCCTTTCTACAATGCTCTTGTCGTTATTGGTTATTTTAACTTTGAAGGTGTAGGTACCGGCAGGCAGATTGGCATAGTAGGCCTCGCGGTTGTTGCGGGCATCAATCCAATATTTGTCGAAACCGTCCATCTTGTAATAATAATGTACGCGTTCATATTCGCAGTAGTCCAGTGCGGCAAAGGAGATGCTGAAACCATTCTGATTGTGGTCCAGGCAGATGTCCGGTCGGTAGGAGAGGTGCTTGTCTATACTTTCGCTGTCTTGTGGGCGTGCCAACCGGTTGTGTATCTTCAAATCCTCGAAGAGCAGTGGAATTTCCCGTTTGGTACTTACGTCCATAGGGTTGAAGAAAGTCAGCCCGTGCGTACCGCCAAAAACAAGTGTCCCGTCGGGCAGGCGGCATGAAGAACGGTCGTAAAACTGATTGCCGCCTATGCCGTCGGCGGCATAGTAGTTGGTAAATTTCCCTACGGTGCGGTCATATTTGCCCAGCCCGTATTGTGTGCCTGCCCATATATTGCCTTGTGCATCTTCCTCAATGCAAGAGATGTCCCGGCAGGGTGTACCCTCTATGGTCTCGATTTTTCCGGTGGCGGCAGAATAGTGCAGCAGTCCGTTGCTGACGGTCCCAATCCATACATCTCCACGACTGTCTTCGAAGATGTCGGTAGGGATGAATACTGAACGTTGGATACAAGCTTGCCAGTCGGTGTTCTCGAATGGTACTTCAGCGCTTTCCCAATTGTCGGGATTGATTTGCATGACTGGGTTCATGAAGGCAGTGGTCCACATCTTTCCGTTGTTGCGTGGAAGGAGTCCGGGTATGAAGGTTCCCGTCCAGGAAAATACTTTTGTTTGGACAAATTCTTTTTCTTTACGCTTTTTGGCATAAAGTTTAGGGCTGTATGTACCCACCCAAATTGTTCCACAACGATCTTGTGCAAACGACAGTGGTAGGAAGATGTCATGAATAGACTCTGTCTTCAGTATGCCGTTTTTATAGCTGCATTTCATCACCTTGCTCGCATAGAGGGCCGCCAGCCAGATGTAGCCCTCATCATCTACGAATACGCGTGTGATGTCCGGTTTGTCGGTAGCGCTTTTTCCCGGAAGTCCAGCCGAGTCCACTTCTTTCACTTCGTGGCTGTCCATGTTGTAAACGTACAGCCCGTCTATCATGGTGGCCATCCAGAGATTTCGCTCCTTGTCCACTGCCACGGACAGCACTGACTTTCGGTTCAGGTATGAGCTGAGATGATTATTGGTGTTGAAACGTTCTTTATAGTTGTAACGCACGACATAGCCTTGGTCTACAGAGCCTATCCACAGGTTTTTCTGTGAGTCGGTAAACATGGTGCTTATCTTGAAGTGAGGCACTTCGAAGGGAAAACCGTTTTCGCTCTGATGTATCACGTATCCTTCCACGTAGTTGTAGAGAAACATTCCTTGTTGGTCGGTATTCAGCAGCAGGCTGTTGCTGCCGTAAGGGTGGATGTAGTTGACGTTGGCATGCAGCAGCAACGGATGGCTCCGAAGGGCTTGGGGTGTTTCCTTGAATTTGTGCGTATGTGTGTCGAACAATGTTATCTGGCGGTTTCCCGCCAGCCATAGGATTCCGTTGGTGTGCATGAAGAAGTGGGTGGGAAAAATGCCTTGCATTGGAATGGAGTCTTCCAGCGCTAGTGTGGAGGAGTTGTAGCGGCGCAGAGACAGTGGGGTCACTGCCCACAGTTTGTTGCTCTGGTCTATGAAGCAGCGGTTGTTGAAGGTATAGTTTGGGTCAAATATCTTGATGGGTACGTCAAATTTGTGTGTTTGTGGATTATATACGGCAAGGTTGTGCATCATGTTCAGAAAAATCTTTCCGTCTTTGTTCTCGAGTATTTGGATGCCGTTTTTATTGGGGAAGTCCAGTGGGATATTTTGGAAATTATCTTTGTCTGTGTATAGGCTGGTTCCATTTACGGTGACTACCCACAACCGGCCTTGTGAATCACGGAAGAGGTCGTTGATTTGATTATCGGGTATATCCAGCGAGTCATCCGTACAGTAATACTGATGATATTCGTGTACATTATATTTGTTTACCCCTCGTGAAGTTCCTATCCAAATGTGTCCTTGTGCATCTTCGGCAAAGGCGGTGACCTTCTGATTGGAGAGGTCATTGGTGATGACGGGGCTTTCGATGCTGCCTTCCGGTGTGGGCTTTGTGTCCGACGGATTGCACGCGGTGATTAAACACAATAGAAGTAAGTATTTAATGTATTTCATAATATATAGTGTAGACTAAAAGCATTGGCATGTCATCCATTTGTTTTGTTCAACGAATCTCTGCATTACGATGCGAAAATACTCATAAAAATTGAGAGAGAGACTGCCGGAGAGCATGTTTTGAACAAATCTGCAAACATTTGAACATTGGAGAAAGCTGTTTTGAACATCGGGGAAAGCCGTTTGGATAACGTAGAAAATCCTTCTGGGGAGAATGTGCTAATATTGCAATCATAAAAACATAAAACTAATACATAATATGAAAAAGCAATTCTTGTCAGTGTTAGCATTCTCCGCCATCCTACTTTCCTCGTGCGGAGGGACAGCTAAAATAGAGAAAGCATCTGCTTGTGGGCAGGAGGGGGAGATTACGGCTTCTTCGGCAACCGCCATTGCCGAGACCGAATCAGGAAAAGTAGCCGGATATGTGGAAAATGGTATCTATATATATAAAGGTATCCCATATGCCAAAGCCGAACGTTTTATGCCGCCCGTGGCCGCTGATAAATGGGAAGGCGTCCGCAGCAGCCGTGCCTATGGCCCTACTTGTCCGCAAGGCAAGCGCATGGGATGGTACAGCGACGAGCAGGCGTTTGCCTTCAACTGGGATGACGGTTATCCTGACGAGAATTGTCTGCGGGTGAATATCTGGACACCGGGACTGAAAGACGGGAAGAAACGCCCCGTCATGGTGTGGCTGCATGGTGGAGGTTATTCCGCCGGCAGTGGTCAGGAGCTTCCCTCGTATGACGGAACAAATCTGGCAAAGAAAGGGGATGCAGTGGTTGTGACGCTGAATCATCGTCTCAACGTCCTGGGTTTTCTCGACCTTTCCGCCTATGGCGATAAATATGCAAAATCGGGCAATGCCGGACTGCTTGATCTGGTGGCGGCACTGCAATGGGTGAATAAGAATATAGAATCCTTCGGTGGAGATGCTCGGAATGTTACCATTTTCGGTCAATCCGGTGGAGGAGGCAAGGTCTCTACGCTACTTGCCACGCCATCGGCGAGAGGCTTGTTCCATAAAGCCATTGTACAAAGCGGATCTATGCTTCGCACGATGGAGCAAAAGTATTCTCGTCGCATTGGCAGTGCCGTGATGGAAGAACTTGGTCTGAAGGCTTCGCAGATAGACGAACTCTGCAAGATGCCGTATGACAAGGTGCTTGCCGCCGGTGACAAGGCGATAGCCAAAGTGCGTGCAGAGGCAGAGAAGGAGGGGGTGTCTTCCTTCATTTTTGGCTGGGCGCCTACGGTGGACGGCGATGTACTGCCCGTACAGCCTTTCGACCCTCAAGCTCCAGCACAAAGCAAGGGCATTCCGGTAATGATTGGCACTACTCTGCACGAATTTACCATGAGTACTTATGTCCCCGCTTTTCGTACCATTACCAAAGAAAAAGCGGTGGAATTCCTGCAAAAGAAATACGGCGAACGTACGGACGAGTTCCTTACCGCTTTCGAGAAAGCCTACCCCGGCTATCAGCCTAAAGATTTGGTGGATGTGGACTTCGTGTTCCGTCCCGGTGCTGTGGAGCAGGCTAAACTGAAAGCTGCGCAGCAGGGTGCTCCGGTCTATATGTACATGTTCGCGTGGGAATCGCCCGTACTTGACGGCATGTTTCGCAGCACGCACTGCATGGACATTCCCTTTGCCTTCAACAATGTAGTGCGCCACGCTTCCATGACCGGGGGTGGCGCTGAAGCACAAGCTTTGGGCGAAAAGATGAGCAGCGCGTGGTTGAACTTTGCCCGTACGGGCAATCCCAATGCCGAAGGGTTACCCGAGTGGGAACCTTATACCGCAGAAAAGGGAGCAACGATGATTTTCAATAACGATTGCCAAGTGAAGTATAACCATGACAAGGAACTGCTGGAGGTAGTGATGGCATTTCCTACACGTGGGTTCTGACACTTTCTTAAGAAACCTTTTATTATTAACATAAATCTAATTTAATCAAATGAAACAAAATCTGAAGCAAACAGCTCGGAAGAGACTTGCAGCTATGGCACTCTTCCTATTGATCTGTCTTCCTTTCAGTCTGGCACAAGCCCAGACTATAAAGGTGAACGGTAGGGTTACTGACGACCTGAATGAACCGATGATTGGCGTGAGTATCTTTGAGAAAGGCACTACCAACGGTGTCATTACGGATATGGACGGCAACTACTCTTTGTCTGTGAAAGAAGGAGCGACGATTGTCTATTCCTACATCGGCTACCTGACACAAGAAAAGAAAGCAGTGGCAGGAGTAATGAATGTGATATTGAAAGAAGACACTAAAACGCTGGATGAAGTGGTGGTGGTAGGTTATGGCGTGCAGAAGAAAAGTTCACTGACCGGTGCCGTATCTTCGGTAAAATCAGAAGATATGGAAGCACGTACCATTACCCGTGCTGAGCAGGCATTGCAGGGTAAAACTGCTGGTGTGCAAGTGCTCAGTGCATCTGCTAAACCGGGTGCTTCTCCACAGGTGCGTATCCGTGGAATAAGTTCTAACGGCTCTTGCGATCCGCTGTATGTAGTGGATGGACGTATTGCCAGCGATATTGGTGGTATTGACCCTAATGACATTGAGTCTATGGAAGTTTTGAAGGATGGTGCTTCTGCAGCTATCTATGGCGCTGCTGCCGGTAACGGTGTAGTATTGATTACTACAAAGAAAGGAAAAGGAAACGGTAAAATCACATACGATTTTCAATATACTTCACAGAGTTTGGGTAAAGTACCCGAAGTAATGAATGCTGCGCAGTATAAGGAATTCTTCTTGGAAAACAAGAAGCTTACCCAGAGTGCTTTTGATACCTATTGGGATGGAAAAACCGATACGGATTGGGTCGATGAGGCTTTTGAAAACAGTTCGATGGTACGTCATAATGTGACTTTCCAAGGTGGTAGCGACAGAGGTTCTTTCTATCTGTCATTGTCCCACCTTGATAACGACGGTATGATTGTCGGCAATGCCGATACTTATGAACGACTCACGGGAATGGTAAATGCCAGCTGGAAAATCAAACCTTGGCTGGAGGTAGGTACCAATAATCAGATTGAGCACTACAAAACTCAGTCCGTAGCCGAGGGCAATGAGTATGGTAGCATGATGCTTTCTGTATTACAATTAGACCCTCTGACCAAGCCTCTTTATCCTATTGATGACTTGCCGTTGAATATGGCTACCATCTATAAGGATCATAAGAATATGTTGGGCGATGGAAACGGCAACCTTTATGGTGTATCAGCTTTCACTGGCAATGCCGAAGCTATCAATCCTTTTGCCATGCGTGACAACTCTTATACCAAGAACAGAGGCTTTAATATCAATGGTTCTACTTATTTGAATTTTATGCCTATCAAGGGGCTTACCGTTACTTCTCGTCTTTCTTATCGTTTGGCTTCAACTTCCTCTTATGGCGTGGGGCAATCTTATTACTATACTGACAAGGCTAAACGTGATTGGGTGGAGGTTTCGGCTTCGGATTATAGCCCAACCTATTATCAGTGGGAGAACTTTTTGAACTACACCCGTTCTTTTGGCAAACACAACGCAACATTGATGTTGGGAACTTCTTATAGTCAGAGCCGTTCTTATGGCGTTAGCGGAAGTAAGAAGGGATATAATGAAGATACTACAGATATGTGGGGAAATGTGATTAACAGAGTTTCGCATTTGGGTTTCTTGCAGAATGATCCTAATTTCTTCTACTTTGCCTATGCTACATCTGATGCTGTAAAGGATGTAAGTGGTGGTGAGCCTACCTATACTCGTAAATTATCTTACTTCGGACGTTTGAATTATGACTATGCCGGAAAGTACATGGCTCAGTTCTCACTGCGTGCCGATGCTGCTGACCTCTCTGTGTTGCCAAAGAACAAACGTTGGGGCTATTTCCCGGCAGTTTCTTTGGGTTGGGTTCTTTCGGAGGAAAATTTTATGAAAGGAACTGAAGACTGGCTGTCACAATTAAAGCTCCGTGCCAGTTGGGGACAGAATGGTTCTACTGCATCATTGGGCGGTTATAAATGGAATGTATCAATTGGTGCTACCGGGCATTTGGCTGTAGGTGATAATAATAATTTCTCTTACATCAATGGTTATGCTCCCTCTGCTACCGGTAATGACGGACTTAAATGGGAAACTTCTGAACAAACCAATATAGGTATTGATGCCCGTTTCTTGAATAGCCGTTTGACTGTTACAGCCGATTATTTCCATAAAAAGACAAAAGACCTGATTGTTTCGGGCATTAAGGCTTCAACTGTAGTAGGTAACAGTTTCTCGCCAGTTAATGCCGGTAATATTACGAACAAGGGGTTTGAATTGGAACTGGGATGGCAAGATCGTATTGGTGACTTTGCTTATGGTGTCCGTGCCAACGTTGCTACATTGAAGAATAAAGTGACCAAGATGCATGAGTCTTTATCAAGTATTGATGGGGCTACTTATGTGACTTATGGAGCCATTACCCGTTTTGAGGTAGGTAAGCCCGCGTGGTATTTTTATGGTTATGATTTCATGGGTGTGGATTCAAAAACCGGTGAGCCAATCTTTAGAGATATTGATGGTGTAGAAGGTATTACGGATAATGATAAGACAGAAATTGGTAAGGGAATTGCCGACTATACTTATGGTATTACCTTGAATGCAGCTTGGAAGGGATTTGATTTTATCTTGTTTGGTACGGGTTCTCAAGGTAACGATGTGTTCTGTGGCTTGAACCGTGTGGATTACAATTTGAATCAGCTGACTTATTTTACAAAAAACCGTTGGACAGAAAGCAATCGCAATGGGAAGACTCCTGCATCAGGCGCTACAGATTATACCAAGTATCTGACTTCTTCCGGTTGTGTATTTGACGGTTCTTATTTTAAAATTAAACAGATTCAGTTAGGTTATTCTTTCCCGAAGCAACTGATTAAGAAGGTAGCAATTGAAAATCTACGTATATATGGCTCACTTGAGGACTTCTTTACTTTTACAGACTATCCTGGTTTTGACCCTGAAGTTACCGGTGTCGGAAATTCATTAGGTGTGGATAAAGGTAGTTATCCTAATTCAAAGAAGGTTGTTCTTGGTTTGAGTGTGACATTCTGATTTTTATGAACTTATTAAAATGAAAAACATATGAAATTAAGATATTCTTTAATGCTCGGAGCGCTCCTTATATTGGCTGGCACTTCGTGTGAAGACAAATTGGATATACCTCAAAAAGGTGTATTGGACTTTTCCACTTATTATAAAACTGACGAACAAGCTCAAGCAGCAGCTGATGCGCTTTATATACAACTCAAGGGTACATACTATAACTATACGATGATGAAGAATGCCCTTTCGGACGATGTTTGGGCAGGTGGTGGTGGTCGTAATGACAATGCAGAGCTGGAAGGCTGTAATGAATATTCATTTGGCTCAGACCAAAGTTTTATCGGAGGCGTATGGGAAAGCTACTATCAGCTTATTTATAAGGCGAATGTGATTCTGGGACGTGTTGAGCCTGATACTGATTTGAAGAAGAAGGCTTGTGCTGAAGCCAAGTTTTTCCGTGCTTTTGCTTATTTTGATTTAGTTTCTATGTGGGGTGATGTACCATTGGTAGACCATGAGCTTGATAAATCCGAATATCAGTTGGCTCGTTCGCCTAAGGCTGATATTTGGGCGTTGATAGAGCAGGACCTGACTGAAGCTATCAACTCAGGACTCTTGGAGGAAAAGAAGAGTGTAGATGATAAAACGACATGGCGTGTTACCAAGCAGTTGGCACAAGCTATATTGGGTAAAGCTTATTTATGGCAAGAAAAATTCCATGAAGCTGCTGTTGTCTTGAATGAAGTTAGAGCTAGCGGTAAGTATAAACTTTATGATGGAAATTATGAGGATATCTTGACCTACAAGGCTGAGTATAATTGTGAAAGTATGCTCGAAAGTAACCGTATTTTTGATGCAAGTAATTCCATGGATGAGTTCAGTTTCTTTGAGGTGATGAATCATTGGCGCACTGATAAGTTGGATATGTCTGGCTCTAACAATCAGTTTAATGGTACCGGATGGGGATTTATGGTTCCTCAGAAAAAGTTGTATGATGCATTTGTTCAGGAAGAGGGTGTAGA
>NZ_JBCNZM010000187.1:0-8304 GCF_040227615.1 Bacteroides sp. RTP31139st1_H2_RTP31139_211217
CTTTATTGTAGGTTTCCTTACGACTGCCAATACTCAGTTTCAGGGTCCTCTGAAAGAAACTTTTCTTTCGGAAGTGGGCGGGTTAAAAAATACTTTTGCTACTTTGATTACTTTCTCCTGGTTCCTTGCTTATCCGGTTTGTGGAGGGGTAGGCTCGTCGTGGATTAGCAAATACGGATATAAAGGAACATTGATGCGTGGATTGCTGGTGATGATTGTGGGACTTGGTTTGTTCTTTGCCTCTTCCTATTTCACAGTACACTTTCCTGAAGCGAATTGGCATGCAGGAAATAATGTTATCCCTGGAGGGTTCTTGATTTTCTTACTGGGTTCTTTCGTGGTAGGGGCTTCGGCCACCATTCTGCAAGTGGTTATAAATCCTTATCTGACGGCTTGCCATGTCAAGGGTACCCAGTCCATTCAGCGTTTGGCTATAGGCGGTTCCGCCAATTCTGTGGGAACTACGCTTGCTCCTTATTTCGTGACCGGTGTCGTGTTCGGCGGTCTGTCTATGGAGGACATTCAGATTGACCAGCTGATGGTTCCGTTCCTGGCATTGATGGCTGTTATTTCTTTGATTGTATTGTTGTTGATGAAATTGTCTTTGCCCGATATCCAAGGAACCAGGGTAGAGAAGGGAGAAAAGCTGGAAAAAAGTGTATGGTCCTTCCGTCATCTGACATTGGGCGTGGTGGCTATCTTCTTTTATGTAGGAGTGGAAGTCTGTATCGGGGCCAATATCAATCTGTATGCCATCGAGATGGATTATGCTTCTCCGGCACTGATGGCTACGCTCTATTGGGGTGGTATGCTTGTGGGCCGCCTGGTGGGGAGCAGCCTGAGCAGGATTTCTCCCCGCGTGCAGTTGACGGTTACTACGGTATCGGCAGGACTACTCGCCCTACTGGCCATTCTTCTGAATAATCCGTGGCTGCTCACGGCAGTAGGTCTGTTCCATTCCATCATGTGGGGAGCTATCTTTACTTTGTCCGTTGCCCATTTGGGAAAATACACTTCGGTGGCTTCGGGTGTGTTCATGATTGGAGTGGTAGGCGGTGCCATATTGCCCTTGTTGCAAGGAGTGCTTGCCGATGTTCTTGGAGGCTGGAGATGGTCATGGCTCATCGTTCTTTTTGGAGAAGCGTTTATGCTGTATTATGCATTGATAGGTTCACGGGTCCGTCAGACCTGCGATAATTTGTAATTAAAGATAGTACTTATGAAAAAAATTAGAATGATGATGGCTGCCGCTTTGGGCGTATTGGTTTCATGCGGTAGCGTTAAGTCGGGAGAAGAGGTCGTTGCGGCTTCCCGCGATTCAAAGGTTGTGGTTGCTTATGTCACTTCGTGGAGTGAGGTGATGCCCGACCCGCAGTACATGACGCATATCAACTATGCGTTCGGTCATGTAAACGAGAGCTTTAACGGTGTCAAGATTGATAATGAGGAACGTTTGAGACAGATTGTTGATTTGAGGAAACAGAAGCCGGAGCTGAAAGTGCTGCTTTCCATCGGCGGCTGGGGAAGCGGACGTTTCAGTGAGATGGCTGCCAATGATGAATATCGCCGTGCTTTTGCCGCGGACTGTGACCGTGTGGTGAAGGAGTTCGCTTTGGATGGCATTGACATCGATTGGGAATATCCCACCAGCTCTATGGCAAATATATCCTCGTCACCGGACGATACGGAGAATTTTACACTTCTGATGCAGGATATCAGAGCTGCCATCGGCAATGAAAAGGAACTGACACTTGCCACCGTAGCTTCTGCCCGTTACATTGACTTCAAGGCTATCTTGCCTTCCGTCGATTTTGTGAATATCATGGCTTATGACATGGCTTCTGCTCCCAAGCACCATTCGGCGCTTTATCCGTCAGGACATAGCGGTGACATTACTTCGGACGGTGCCGTTACTGCACACTTGAAAGCGGGCGTACCGCCTTCCAAGCTGGTGATGGGTATGCCCTTCTATGGTCGTGGAGGTGACGGTTATCCCAGCTTCCAAGACTATAATAAGGTAGGGAATACGGATACCCAATATACTGAAAAGTGGGATGAGGTGGCTCAAGTGCCTTATCTGGCCGATAAGAATGATACGTTGGTATTTGGTTTTGAGAATCCCCGTTCACTTGCCATCAAGTGTCAGTATATTCTGGATAAAGATTTGCTGGGAGGCATGTATTGGGATTATAGCGGAGACAATGAACAGGGTGATTTGCGCCGTACGGTAGCAGAAAACCTATTGGGCAAGCCGCACAAGGCGAAGGTACTGGTGTTGACGGAACGTGGCGGACAGCACGGAGGATTTACGGATGCCGGTTTGAGGTGGTTGGCGGCCGAAGGTGTAAAGGGGAATTTCAGTATTACCGAGATAAACAATGCCAGGAACATAACGGAGGCTTACTTGTCGCAGTTCAGCCTGGTTATTCAATTGGATTTCCCGCCTTATACTTGGCCGAAGGAAGCGGAAGATGCGTTCGTCAAGTATATAGAAGAAGGCCGTGGCGGCTGGATAGGTTTCCATCATGCTACTTTGCTGGGCGAGTTTGACGGTTATCCCATGTGGCAATGGTTCTCTGATTTCATGGGTGGTGTACGTTTCAAGAACTACATAGCTCCGCTGGCCAACGGTACGCTGATTGTGGAAGATAAACAGCATCCGGTAATGAAAGATGTTCCGGCCTCTTTCGTGGTGCCCGATGACGAGTGGTATACTTATGACAAGAGCCCGCGCCCCAATGTACATGTACTGGCCAATGTAGACGAATCGAGCTACACGCCTGCATCGGACATCAAGATGGGCGATCATCCGGTGGTTTGGGTCAATGAAAGCAAAAAGGCACGCAATGTTTATTTCCAGATAGGGCATAGCAGCAAATTGTACGAAACGGAAGGGTTTACGACCATGTTCAGAAATGCCATTAACTGGACTTTAGAAAGGTAATCCTCTTTATAATCAATGGATTTGGAAGAAAACGGGTACGTACAGAAACGTATCCGTTTTTTTATGGGTTTAAACTTTATCACTTTAAGTTTAAAATAAAACGTTTTTTATGGATGTGTTAGTAAATGAACTCCTTATGAGAAATATTCAACTTCCATTTCTTGTTTAGTACGTAATTTCGCTTATCGAAGTATTGGAATTTGTATCAATACAATATGAATAACTTTCTATTTTATAAACTAATACTATTATCATGAAAAGAAAAAGAGTCCTTTTGCTGCTTTGCATTCTCAGTTGCACTTTGCAGCTCTTCGCACAACAAATTAATGTGCAGGGTATCGTTTATGATCCTTCCGGAGAAACGGTTCCGGGTGCTAATGTCAGTATGAAAAGTAATCCGGCTGTGGGTACTGTGACGGATATTGATGGGAATTTCAGTCTGAAAGCTTCTGTGGGTGATGTGTTGGTCTTCACCTTTATCGGTTATGAGCCTATTGAGTATAAACTGACTGCTGCAGATACAAATCTGAAAGTCCGTTTTACTGATTCTTCTGAGTTGCTGGACGAGGTAGTTGTAGTAGGCTATGGTGTACAAAAGAAGAGTGTACTTTCGTCTGCTGTGAGCCGTGTTACCAGTGAAGAGTTGGATAAAGGTAATCCTACAAATATTCAGAATGCTTTGAAAGGTAAAGTTTCCGGTGTACAGATTATCTCTAATTCAGGTCAGCCCGGTGCGGAATCAAAGATTCGTATTCGGGGTACCGGTACGGTCAACAACTCCGATCCGCTTTATATAGTAGACGGCATGCCGTCTGAAAGTGGTATCAGTCATTTGAATCCTTCTGATATTGAGTCTATTGAAGTGTTGAAAGACGCAGCTTCCGCCGCTATTTACGGAGCCCGTGGTGCTAACGGTGTTGTGCTAATAACTACGAAGAAGGGTACTAAAGGGAAGGCTACTTTGAACTATGAATTTACGTACGGTATTCAGAATCCTTCCAAGAAGGTGGATTTGCTGGGTAGTGCGGATTATCAGATGTTGATGAATGAAATGGCTGCCAACGCAGGTAAGGACCCTTATTTCCCGACTGTTTCCAGCGTCAATACCGACTGGCAAAAGGAACTGCAGAACAAGAATGCTCCTATTATGAACCACAAGGTTTCGTTGAGTGGAGGTACGGACAACTCTACCTATTATGCTTCTTTCGGTTATGTAAAGCAAGAAGGTATTTATGCCAAAGGACATGCTGATTATGAACGCTACAATGTACGCTTGAATTACAATAATGTATTACTGGACACGAAATCACGAAATTGGTTGAATAAGATTAGTTTTGGTGCAATTGCAAGCTATTCCAAGTCAATCCAGACTGGTAATACTATTGGCAATAGTGAAGCTGCAGGCTTGATTACTTCCATGAATATGTTGCCTCCTACCGAGCCGGTTTATCAGACCGACCCTGCTATACTGGAGCAATATGCCGTAACTTATCCAAATCATGTCATTGCTCCCAACGGCCTGGCATACAATATCATCGAGATGCGTGAAATAACCAATCCGCTGGCAGCCATGCAGGTCAGTCATAACCAGAGGACTATGCCTCAGAATTTCGGTGCGAACTTTAACCTTGATGTCGACTTGTTGCCAGGCTTGAAGTTCAAGACTACCTATGGTGCGGAATGGGTGTTCAATTCCATTAAGAATGTAACTCCAGTCTACGAGCTAAATGCTACCAGTAAGAATGCCACTTCCAAGGTAGAGGATAAGAAAAGGGAGTCTTCCTATTGGCAGTGGGAAAATGTACTGTCGTATACAAAGTCTTTCGGCCGTCATAATATAGGTGCACTGTTCGGTACAAGTATGTCTTCCTACCATTACTCCAATTTGGAAGCGGAAGATTATAATCTGCTGGTGGTGGATATAGACAAGGGATATATAGACACGGCCACAGCGCCCGAAGAACAGTCCAAAGTATGGGGTGGGGCGGAAGATCACCGCATTGCATCCATATTCGGACGTATCAATTATAATTATGATGAAAAGTATTTGTTCGAAGCGGTAGTGAGACGGGACGGTTCGTCAAACTTCAGTCGCGAGCACCAATATGCTACATTCCCTTCGGTTTCTTTGGGTTGGGTGTTGACTCGTGAGAAGTTCATGGAAAACAGACCTTCCTGGTTGGATTTTGCCAAGATACGTCTAAGCTGGGGACAGAATGGTAACGAACGTATTGGCTCCTTTGCCTATACAAGTATGATGAGTCAGGGTAAGAATGCAGTCATAAATGGAAAGGTATATACGGGCATGCTGCCCAGTGGCTATGCCAATGCTGATTTGAAATGGGAGACCTCCGAACAGACCGACTTGGGTATTGACTTGCGTTTCTTCAACAGTGCATTGACATTCTCTGCCGACTATTTCGTGAAGAAGACGAAGGACATGCTGCTTTCCATGCCGATTCCTCTTTATACCAGTTATGGCAGTATGACGGTCAATTCGGGTACAGTGAAGAACGAAGGTATCGAGTTCGAAGCGTCCTATCGCTTTAAGGTGGGTGAAGTGAATCTGGGTATCAATGGAAATGCTTCTTATGTGAAGAATACCGTAACAGACCAGGGCCCCGACCGTGTCGGTCTCAATAATATCGGCGGTGGTATGGGCGGCCAGGTCAGTTGGAGAGAGAACGGGCGTCCGTACGGCTTCTTCTACGGTTACTTGCATGATGGTATTTTCCAGAATCAGCAGGAGATAGATAGCTATACCTACGTAGATTCTAACGGAAAGACTCAGCTGATACAGCCGAATGCCAAGCCTGGAGATATTCGTTTTAAAGATTTGGATGGTGAAAATGGGTTGAATGGTGATGACCGTACCATGATAGGCAAGCCGAACCCTGACTGGACATATGGATTCACTCTTTCTGCCGATTGGAAAGGAGTTGATTTCAGTGCATTCTTCCAGGGAAGTATCGGAAACGACATTTATAAACTGTACAGACGTTCCAATGTGACTTTTGGTAACTACGACAAATCTTGGCTGAACCGTTGGCATGGTGAAGGCACTTCCAATTGGGTGCCACGTGTGATAGATGGTGACAACAATAACTATCAGGTTTCAAACTTTTTTGTGGAAGATGGTTCGTATATGCGTTTGAAAGTGTTGCAGATTGGCTATAGTCTGCCCGGACAGATGTTGCAGCGTGTCGGCGTCAAGGGGCTGCGTTTCTTTGTGCAGGGCGAAAATCTGTTTACAATTACCAACTACAGCGGTTATGATCCTGAAGTGGGAACACGTGATGGATTTGACGGGGGAACATATCCGCAAGCACGTACTTATACTATCGGTGCGAATATTACATTTTGATTAACCTAAAAATTAGATACAATGAATAAGATATTAAAGGTATTGGCTTTGGGTGCGATGGCTTTGTCGACCACAGCTTGTTCAGATTTTCTGGAAGTGAATCCGAGAACTCAGGTGTCAGAAACCGAATTCTATAAGACGGAAGACGATATGATGAAGGGCTTGTATGCCGTGATGAATGAAATGCAGACCCGTATGCCGGAGGTTTGGTCTTACTCTTCTTTGCTGGGTGATGAGTCCGAAACCGGTGGTGGTATCGGTGAGGGGTCTTACAAGACGAAATGGGATACTTTTACCTATGACGCGACTTCTTGTTTCGGTGCATGGGGATATGGTTCTTGGTGGAATGAGTGGGATTTTGGCTTGTTCAATGGAGTCATTGCTGCCAATCTGTTGATTGACAAATTGGCCGGATGCAACCTCAGTGCAGACTTTGTCAATTCCATTTCTGCCGAAGCGCGCTTTTACCGTGCCATTTTCTATTACCATCTGTTTATGGGGTATGAGCAATTCCCGCTTATCAAACATTATCTGGCAGCCAGTGAAATGTATAGCGTTGCCAAAGGAACCCGTGAAGAAATTTATGAGTTTATGATGGGTGACTTGGATGACGAAGTGACTAAGTATCTGCCCCAGCGCAGTGCTACACAGCAGGGACGCGTTTGCCGGGATGCTGCCAAGCTGCTTCGTGCCAAAATTATTTTGTTCCATCGTGATGAGACTAAATATCAGGTGGCATTGAATGACATGAAAGAAATAATCACCAGTGGAAGATACCGGTTGAACCCTGATTATCAAAACTTATGGGTGAAAGACGGAGAATGGTGTGCGGAATCTATCTTTGAGGTATGTTATGCCGGCAATAACTCCGGTGAAGGGTTTGGTCTTGCACGTTCTTTGGGTGGTCGTAACATTGTTGACCCGAGAAGTGCCGAGCAGGGCGGCTTGGGCGAAGGTTATGGGCAGAATACCATGCCGAGTACTGTTTACAACATGTTTAAGGAAGGTGATACGCGCCGTGAGGGAACAGTCATTGTCTATGCGGACGAGGCTAAAAAAGTGGCAGAAATGGTGGCCAAAGGTGAACTACCGGCAGGAAGTGCTTTCCAAGTCAGTGACCAGCAGGAAAATTACGAGGGTCTGGGGCACTATAAGATTCATCCGAGAAAGGAGACGACGTCTACGGTGAATCCTACGGATAACTATTATAACTCTTGGCGTATTTACCGTTATGCCGATGTTTTGCTGCTGGCTGTGGAGCTTGATGTACGCATCAACGGAACTGCCAGTGCCGATGCGCAAGGCTGGTTCGACCAGGTCAGAGACCGCGCTTTCAAAGACAAAGAGCATCGTATCAACTTGGCCGGAAAGAGCAAGCAGGAGCTGTTGGATATTCTTTTTGAAGAGCGTGGGTATGAGTTTATGGATGAAATGCAGCGTTGGTTTGATATTCTGCGTTTCGATAAAGGAACAGAGATTTTAGGTAACAAAGGTTGGACGGAGAAGTTCAGATACTTTCCAATTGACCAGTCGGAAATGGATAGAGCTAAAGGTGGCTTGACACAGAACCCTGGCTGGTTATAAGTTTTGATTGTTTTTTTCTGAAGAGTCCCCGGTATTTCCTTGTGAATAATACCGGGGATTTTTTGTTCCTTCACAAAGTTTGTTTTGGCAAAACATCTGTCATGCTATCACGCAAATGGGTGTATTGTTTTGATTATAAATCAATTAAAGCGTGATAGATACCCGTGACAGATAAAAAACGTTACAACCATCTATCACGCTTTCCAATCTTTCTAAAAGATGATGCCTCCTATTTATTGGGTGAATCGTAAAAGTGGCTATTGTCTTAGTTCTCAACATGAAACTTTTAGTTTTGAGACTAAATACGAGAAGTTTTGATTGGGAAAATAATTGGTTTCATTAAGGGAAACCTTTAGTTTCCTTTCGTAAAACTAAAAGTTTCAGCAAGTGAAACTTTTGGTTTCAACGATAT
>NZ_JBCNZM010000188.1:0-456 GCF_040227615.1 Bacteroides sp. RTP31139st1_H2_RTP31139_211217
CATCGAGTTCGTTCCCGAAGCGATGAAAACGCCGGAACTTTGTCTTGCCGCGGCCGGCCACCGGGGCGAAACACTGAAATTCGTCCCTGACCGTCTGAAGACACCGAAAATGTGCCGTGCCGCCGTCGATAGCAACAGCTACGCGCTGTATTACGTTCCGGAGGGGTTGAAGACCCCCGAACTGTGCATGGCGGCCGTGAAGCGCAACGGCCTGGTGCTGGAGGCCGTTCCCGGGGAATTGAGGACGCCGCAAATATGCCGTGCGGCGTTGAAAGCGGTGGACAGTGCCGATTACAAGATACTCCCTTACATTCCGTATCCCGATATATGCCTGGAAGGGCTGAAAAAATTCGGGATGTCGTTCGTGGACAAGTTCGAGATTTTCGCCTCCATTGCCCCGGAGGTCATGACCGGGGAACTGGCCCTTCACGGCGTGGGGATGGACGCGTCCTGCCT
>NZ_JBCNZM010000188.1:466-6452 GCF_040227615.1 Bacteroides sp. RTP31139st1_H2_RTP31139_211217
GCCTTTCGCTCGTGCCGGTGGAACTGCGCACGGAGGCAGTCTGCCTGCGTGCCGTCAGCGGGGACGGCATCCTGCTCCATGAAGTGCCGGAGGAGTTACGCACGGAACGGGTCTGCGAGGCCGCCGTGTCCTCGAACTACCTGGCGCTGGAGTACGTTCCGAAGCATCTGAAAACCGACCGTCTGTGCGGGATGGCGCTGGAGCGCGATCCCCTGGCCATCCGCTTTTTCAACCCCGAACAGCTCACGCCGGAGGTCTGCAACCGGGCGTTGATCCGTGCCGACGACCTGCGTGTCCTCCGCTATATCCCTTTCGAGGATATACACATGAAGGCGTTGGGGTTCTATTGCACGAATTACGAGAAGACCTTCGATTTTTTGCAGCACATGAACCCGGCACACGTCACGCCGAGGGTGGCCCGGGAGATCTTCGCCCTGGAGCCGGAGCTGTTCTACAACCTTCCCGACCACGCCAAGAACGAGGAGATGTGCCGCCGGGCCGTCGGGCACGACGGGAGCTACCTGCAATATGTCCCCGAGAAGTGGAAAACGCCGGAGTTGTGCATGGAGGCCATACGGCGCAGTCCCTATGCCATCGCCCACCTGCCCGAGAGCATGAAAAGCCCGGATCTATACATGAGCCTGGTGCGGGAGAACCCGCAAAACCTGAAAGGCGTCCCCCGCGAAGCCCGGACGCCGGAGATGAGCCGGGAGGCTTTCGAGCGTACCTACGGGAAGGACAAAACCGATTTCTCGGTTATCAGCGCGTTGAGCGACCCCGCCCTGGTCTTGCAGGTGTTCCGCGAGCAGGACGACCCGCAAAAGATACACCGGTTGATGAGTGTCCTGCACCTGAACCGCCGGCTTGTAACGGAGGAGGTGGCGTTGGAGGCCGTTCGCAAGGATGCGGGGGTGCTGTACGACATTCCCCAGACGGCCATCACGCCGCTCGTGGCCGATACGGCCGTGCGGGGCGACCCGAGGATGATCCAGTGGGTTCCGAGGGAGCTTCGCACGGCGGATCTGTGCCTCTATGCCGAGGCCACCCATCCCGAGTTGCGGGTTTACGTTCCCGACGAGATAGCAAAGGGACGTAATATCTATTCGTTCCACCGTCAGGTGGACGCGAAATTGCGGCAGCCGCTCGAATACGAACAATACAAGACCCTCTACTCGGGCGGCGCGGTGCGTGTGAACAACGTGTGGACGTCGGTTGCGGGTGAGATTGACTGCTGCGAGGTGCGTTACGACCGTAAGACGGAGAAACTCAAACTGCGGATCGTCGAACCGCCCAGGGAGAAGAAGGCGCAGCCGAAGGTCGCGCCCCGCAAACCCGCCCGGGGGCCGAAATTGTAGGACGGCGGGTAGTTCTTTGGCAGGAAGGTTGTTAAAAATCGCACGTGTTGTCGCCGATACCCGGATGAAATCGTTATATTTGCAATCGAATCCTCCGGCGGCGTGCCGCCGGGCGATTTACATACGGAAGGAACACATTATGGTGGGGCATTGAAAACAGCCAAATTTTAATCCGCTCGCAAAATAATGGGTAGTTCTCTTCTTCATCGTCGTGTCTATATGCGTCAAGCGTATGCGATAGCGGCGTGGGGAGAAATTATCTATCGAGTGGATGGGTGCTTGGCTGTACCTCAATGCCGGTATTTAACGTATTCTCACGCCTTTTTCGTATGGTATTTGTCTGAACCTAAAGAAAAGCGATATGGAAACGAAATCGACAAATGAGGTAAAGGGTGATTACGACCGGGTATCGGCGAGTGAATGCCTGGGGTCGCTAATCGAGTTGCACGGGATTGTCATGGAAGACGATCTGTTCGTCATTCCCGATGCGGATGGCACGGCAGTATTATACAATGACGGGAAGATACGTTTTGACGAGATCGCCGACATCGAGGTCGGCTCGGTGTTCGTGGGCATCCTGCTCCGCAACGGCTATCTGTTCTACCTTTCCCGTACCGAACCGCTCAAGACGTGCATATACACGCATGGCGGGTGGGGTTCAATCTCTGAAATTTCTCCCCGTGGCATTGCCGGACATATCGGGCGTGAACTGCACGGGAAGCTGGGCGACCATACGGCGGTCGATTGACGGGAAACAAAAAAATCGGACGGTTGTTATCGTCCGATTTTTTTCGCGTCGTATTTTCACGGCCGTTGCCCGCCGTGTTCCCGTTTCCGCCTTTGCAGGGCGAGCAGTTGCCGCAACATGTAGGCATGGTTTTCCCCCACGGTATGCCCCGAGGGCATCAGGTAGGGACTTGCGAGGCACTCCCGGCATTGGCGTACCGCCTCTTTTAAGTCGGTAACGGTTATTTCCGCTCCCGTGATGTCTTTAATCTTTGTTTCCATTCTTTTCTTGTTTTTTGGGTTCGTACCAACTGTCCCGGTAATTTTCTCCCACGAGCGAGAAAATTCCGCTCATGCCGCTTTCAGCGGCGAAATTTTTAGCTTCCCATATACCGGAAAACTCTCCCAGCAGCCGGTAGCCGATGAATAATTTGTACTTGCGCATGATTTTATCGTTTTTCCAGGTTGATAATCGGTGTGTTCTTTTGCAGCCATTCCTTCACGCTGTCCATGTTGTATTCGGATGTGATAACCGCCGTTCGGTCGTCGATTTCGGTGAAGCGCGTAGTTTCATACCCGTCGATCCACTGCTTCAGCGTGGCAACGCCCCACACCTGCGGGTCGTCGAACATGGTGTCGAGCCGCCCGATACCCTCGCCGAAGGTTACGAGCAGCGTTTCATAGGAGATTTCCTTGTTTACTTCATTCGTTTTCATATTCTCGCTTTTTACGGGCGGCTTTTGCCGCCCCGAAATTTTTTAATCAGATAAGTTCCACTTTAACCCTGCTCATGTTCGCCCAGAACACGCCGTTGCAGTAGTAGGCGTAGCCGTTATGCCAGTTGCTCCTGCGGCGTATCACGTCCTGCTCGGGTGGTCGTATCTCGATACTCGTGGTGTAGATGTTGTGTCCCACGGTAATGACGAGGTTGCACCTTCGCCATATCTCGGAATGGGTTCTGAACCCGTTTTTCCCCTCGACGAGCGCAAGGGCCGTCTTGACTGCTTCCCGAACTTCCCAATCCCACTCCCCGAAGGGTTTGAGCGGGCGTGCCATGTAGCTTTTATAGATGATTTTCATTGTTATATTTTTTTTGTAGGGCGGCTTTCGCCGCCCCGATTTTATAATTCGACAATCCTTTCCACTCTGCCGTACAACATGGAGCGTATGCTCGTCTTGTCCACGCCCTTGTATTCCGTGTAATGCCCGTACTGCTTTACCACGAATGTTTTCAGTACATCGACAAAGTTGAAACGATACCCTAAAAGCGGAATGGAGTCCTTGAAATAGGTGTTATGGTTTACCTCACGGGTAATCCAGTCTTTCTCCTCACGGGTGAGCGTTCCCCCGTCATTGAGCCGTTTGCGTAATATGTACGCTTTTGAGCCTGCAAGGCTTTCGAGTGCGGGAACGTCCCACGACACGAATTTATATGCTATTTGGTTCATTCTATTTTGTTTTTGCGGGCGGCTTTCGCCGCCCCGATTTTTATGCTGTCATTCGTTTCCGTATAAGGGACATGTTCCCCTTCATCAGTTTCAGTATTTGCCCGTGGTATGGGGTATTCTTGTTACACACGCCACGGCTCTGCACGACCTCCATGCGTTTTAGGGACACCTCTATCGTTTCGATACGTTTGCCGTCGATTGTAGCCGAGAGTATGAGCGAGTCGGCTTTCAGATAGTATTCGTTGGTAAACACGCAGTGGTGCATGGCCTCGCCCTCCTGCCGTATGGCTTCAACGCTGTCCAATACCTTGATGCGGATTTCCCCGTCGGAAAACTCCACTCCGAAAAACCGTCCTTTGGCTTTGACAAACGAGGCTTCCTGTTCCAACGCCTTGCGCCGTTCCTCCTGCCGCCGTTCCATTTGCATGTGCCGCCGTTTTTTAGCCATGTAGAGGTCATGCGCTGCGGGCAGGTCTGCGGGACACACGAAATGGGCGTTATGCAGGTCTTTCCCGAAAAATCGCAGCAGGTCGATGTAGTCGCACCATTCCGTCGGTTTCCCGATAGCGTACCCGTTACGGATGGCGATACGGATGGCCGGCCAATAGTCTGCGATATTGCGGGAGGAACGGGCGAAAAATCGCACGAGTGCCGTTTGTCCCGCTTTAA
The DNA here is from genome assembly GCF_040227615.1 of Bacteroides sp. RTP31139st1_H2_RTP31139_211217. Taxonomy (NCBI): domain Bacteria; kingdom Pseudomonadati; phylum Bacteroidota; class Bacteroidia; order Bacteroidales; family Bacteroidaceae; genus Bacteroides; species Bacteroides sp. RTP31139st1_H2_RTP31139_211217. Next base: position 4,665 of record NZ_JBCNZM010000188.1, read on the forward strand.
GCAGCGTTTCGGCCTTGTTCTCCGAGAGCAGCAGGTGGATAAGGTCGAAAGGGGTTACATCGGGGAGTTGTTTGCCGTAACCGCTTCGGCGCAGTTCGGGGATAAGCCGTTGCCGGGGATAGATGCGTGTGGGCGTGATGTTGTATTTCCCGTCGTTCTCCGCCCGCAGTTCCAATGCGCTCGACCAACTCCACCCGTGAACGAAGAAGCCCATCGGGCGCAGCCGTGCGAAGGTTGCGGAGCGTCCGTCGGGGGCAATCCACCGCTGTACGGCTTCGATATGGGTGTAAACGGGCGTCTGTCCCACTTTCGCCCAACACTCGATATAGACGAAGCGCAGGACTTGAAAACCCTTGCAGCGGGTTACGATGCACAAATACTCGTAATCGTTGAACTTGCGGCGCAGGGTGGTTTCCACTTTCAGCGTGGTGTGGCAGTGCGGACACTCGCACCCTAACAGATTGTCCGTGAGTTCTCCGTTTTCGCTCTGCCACGTGTGGCCGCACTCGGTGCAGGTGATAAGTCCTTTCGGCGTGCGGCGTCCGATATGCTCGATGCAGTTCTTGTACCCCCATTCGATTTGTGCGGGGGTAAGCGGCGGCAGGTGTTTGCTTGCCGCCACGACGTTCTGTTGGAATTTTGTTCTCGGTTTCATAACTAAAATAGACTGGGCATTAGTTTGTTATCTTCGATTTTCTTGGGTTTGGACTTGGCTTTCGCCAACTTGGCGTAGGCTTCGCTCTCGGCCTTCCGTATGGCGTTCCGCCGTGCCTCGGCTTTTTCCTCCTCGGTCAGTTCGACGGTGTGATTGACCACTACCTTGCAACTGACGGGTTTGCCGATGTCGATGTCCTCCTCGTCGTAATAGTGGAGTGCCATAGAGTATATTTCCTCGTCGGCAAACCCGTTGCAACCGCTCTGCCGTACTTGGTTGATGATGAAAGTGCAGCAATCGTCAATGTTCTTTTTCGGGTTGGCGTATCGGGGTGCGAAAAGTTCGTCCTCCCGTGCCCGTGCGTCGAGATAGTTCTGTATCGTCAGTTTGAAATAATCTGTTCCTTGTGCCATGATTTTTTGGTATTGTGGGGCGGCGAGCCACCCCGTGTTCAACATTTATTCGTCCTTTCCGAGAAGCCGTCGCACCTCGTCCTCTTTGGTCTTTTGGAAAATCCATCCCGCTTTCTTCTGCCCGTCATGCGTCAGCCGTGCGTTGAAGCGTCCCCCGAGTGCGTGAAGGGCGTCCTTGACGGGCTTGGTGTCCCCGAATACGGCTATCGCCTTCTCGGAATAGTCCACGATGATAAACCCGCCTTGCACGCTCGTTTCAGTGCGTTCCGCCCGTTTTTCGTCTTTCGGCTCGGGCAGACATATATTCTCCTCGTTTCCTGCGATATATGCCAGCCTGTCGATGTACCCTTCACGGGTGTAGTGGGTCAGTTTGCAGACACTCCACCCGTATTTCGGACTTTTGCCGAGCGTGAAAACGGGATAGCGGTGTTCGTTCTTGGGGTCGTATTCGGAGAGGTGCGCCGTTTGCGGGAAATTGGCCGCCGCCTTTCTCAACTCCCCGAAGCCGTTGCGGGAGGTGGCCGAAAAGCCGAGAATGACGGTACGCACGCTTCGGGTGGTCGAACACTCGTAAGAGGGGTCAGTGTATTCCGTTTCGTTGAGTTCGGCGATGATTACGCCCTGCACCCCTTCGGGCATGATGCGGCGTAACCTCTGCGCTCCTATTTCCGCTATGCGGTCATGCTCGGCTTTCTCTTTGGCGGCGGCGATGGCCTGCGC
>NZ_JBCNZM010000188.1:6462-7994 GCF_040227615.1 Bacteroides sp. RTP31139st1_H2_RTP31139_211217
TGGCTTGCTCTTCCGCCTGCCTCACGAGCAAAGCCACCTCGAAAGCGTCCATGAACTCGGGGTTCACGTCGTCGTAGTACCTGCCGATACCGAATGTTTGCGAGAGGGGTCGCAAAATGTCCGTTTGGCTGATTTCCTTTGTTTCGGTATCGACCATGTGGTACACGTAGCCACGGGCGGTGTGTTCCACCTTGTAAACGACGTAACGCTTTCTGCTCGCACCCGCACCGATACCGATGATTACCTGGTTTTCCTTGACTACCTGCACCTGCGTGTCCGTGGTAGTCGCTCCGAATAATGAAATGTACTTTGTCATACCTGTAAAAATTTAGAAGATGTGAGTGAATAGGAAATAGAAAAAGCCGGTTAGAGCCACGAGAGAAACAAGGCAGGAGAAAATGCCCCGCAGGATGTCATAACAGAACGTGAAGCCCAAAACGACCCAAATAAAGTCGATACCCCACACGTGGAAGCCCAAAGCCACCGCCCCGACCTTTACCGCCAACCCGACCTTTGCCTTTATGCCAAGTGGAAGGTTGGAGGATTTCTGTTTCCATTTATTTTTCTCTTCGTTTCTCATAACCTTTGACTTTTTTTTTATGCCGTAGCGGAGCCGGTATGGATGGAATCTGTTTCGGTAGCATCAAAAGGTGTCGGGGATAGCTGCTGCAAGATTTTGTCGGAAAATACGCTCGCCCGCAGGGAAAGAGGAAGATTTTGCGGCAAACCGCCCCGCGGCCCGATCTTGCAGCAGCGTGAGCCCCGTAACTACCTTTGCTACTGACAACAGATTTCCATACCGCGCTCCGCGGCATGAAAAAAAAGAGAGGAAAAGGTTATGGGAGAGAAACGGGGAGAAAACGATATGCCGTGAACGCTCGCGAAAGTCGGTTCACGGCTCACCCTGCATGGAATGATAAATCGCCCGCGAACATTTCCTTTCACGGGCGATTGGCGTATCGGAACGTGCCGATCCCGTATCGGCGGAGGATCGTTTCCGCCGGACGTGGCGCCACTCGCTGCCACTTTTAAGACGGATACGTCCATATACCACTGGCTGATAACAAGATACTGTTCATTTGTGTACTTTTGGGCATCCGGGAAACAAAAAATGAAACAGAACATGGAAATAATAAGTATGGACGTGAAGGCTTTCGACGCGCTGGCAGGGCACGTGGAAGCCATTGAAAGAAAAGCCGAGGCGTTATGCCGCAGGCAAGAGGACGTGAGTTTGAAAAAATGGCTGGACAACCAGGATGTCTGTGACGTGCTGGGTATATCGAAACGTACCCTGCAAACCTACCGGGAGAAAGGGTTGCTGCCTTTCAGCCGCATCCGTCACAAAATCTTCTACAAACCGGAAGATGTCGGGAAACTGCTGCAATCGTCGCACTATCCTAATACCGCCGCGTTATGAGCCATTATTTCATCGACAAGCACGATCCGCGTGTGGCGGATCTCTTCCGGCGCTTGGAAAAGGCCGGCAAGGCACTGGATAAACTGGAATCCTCCGGAGGCCGGACACTCAAGGG
>NZ_JBCNZM010000189.1:0-7969 GCF_040227615.1 Bacteroides sp. RTP31139st1_H2_RTP31139_211217
GCGGCCTGATTGTCAACTCCAGCCGTGGCATCATCTACGTGGACAAGACAGAGAACTTCGCCGCCGCCAGCCGAAAAGCAGCCCAAGAAGTGCAGGCACAGATGGCGGAAGAGTTGAAAAAAGTGATTAACGACTAACGCTTAATGTTCGAAAGAAAGATTATCAACGACCCTGTCTTCGGGTTCATCAACATACCAAAGGGGTTGTTGTACGATGTTGTACGACATCCCCTTTTGCAACGTCTAAACCGTATCAAGCAACTGGGGTTGTCCTCTGTCGTATATCCCGGTGCGCAGCATACACGGTTCCAACACTCTTTGGGAGCCTTCTACCTAATGAGTGAGGCCATCCAGCAACTTGCCACCAAAGGAAACTTTATCTTCGACAGCGAAGCCGAAGCTGTGGAAGCCGCTATCCTGATGCACGACATCGGCCACGGACCCTTCTCCCACGTACTGGAAAATACCATCGTGCAGGGCGTCTCCCACGAAGACATCTCCTTGATGCTGATGGAACGTATCAACAAGGAAATGAACGGACAGTTGACACTCGCCATTCAAATTTTCAAGGATGAATACCCCAAGCGCTTCCTGCACCAACTGGTAAGCGGGCAACTGGATATGGACCGCCTGGACTACCTGCGCCGCGACAGCTTCTATACCGGAGTGACCGAAGGCAACATTGGCTCCGCCCGCATTATCAAGATGCTGGATGTAAAGGATGACCACCTGGTAGTAGAGTCCAAAGGCATCTATTCTATTGAGAACTTCCTCACCGCCCGCCGCCTGATGTACTGGCAAGTCTATCTGCACAAAACCTCCGTTGCTTACGAGAAAATGCTGATTAGCACCCTGCTCCGCGCCAAGGAACTGGCAAGCCGCGGCATAGACCTCTTTGCCTCACCCGCCTTGAAATTCTTTCTATACAACGACATCAGCCGGGAGGCATTCTACAACAATCCCGAATGTTTGGAGAATTTCATTCAGTTGGACGATAATGACATCTGGACTGCCCTCAAGGTATGGAGCCGCCATTCGGACAAGGTTTTGTCCACCCTGAGCGCCGGCATGATTAACCGAAACATCTTCAAAGTCGAGATTTCTACCGAACCTATTAGTGAGGAACGGAAAAAAGAACTAACTTTGCAAATCAGTGAACAACTGAACATCCCTCTCTCCGAAGCGAGATATTTCATCTCTACCCCCAGCATCGAGAAGAATATGTACGACGAGGCAGATGACAGTATTGACATCCTCTACAACGACGGCAGCATCAAGAATATTGCCGAAGCATCGGATATGCTCAATATCTCTCTTCTGTCCAAGAAAGTAAAAAAGTACTACTTATGCTACCAACGTTTGCATAGATAAGTATAAAATATTCACCTCAGGACAAGGAAATATAAAAAAAAAGTCCGTTATTTGCGTTTTGAAACCATCTAACAAGAATAAGACATGGAGTTCTCTGCTAAACAAATTGCAACATTTATCCAAGGAGAAATTGTTGGAGACGAGAATGCTACCGTTCACACCTTTGCGAAAATCGAAGAGGGAATACCGGGAGCCATCTCCTTTCTATCCAACCCCAAATATACCCCCTACATATACGAAACCCAATCAAGCATTGTTCTGGTAAACAAGGACTTTGTTCCGGAACAAGAAGTGAAAGCCACCCTGATTAAAGTGGACAATGCGTATGAAAGTCTTGCTAAATTGCTAAATCTTTATGAGCAAAGCAAGCCAAAGCGGGTGGGAATTGACTCTCTGGCCTTTGTTGCCGAGACAGCTAAAATTGGCAAGGATGTTTACATTGCGCCTTTTGCCTGCATTGGCGAATACGCAGAGGTGGGAGACAATACGGTCATTCATCCGCACGTCACGATTGGCAGCGGTGCCAAAGTGGGCAATGACTGTATTATTTACGCTAACTCCACCATCTACCACGATTGCCGGGTAGGAAACCACTGCATCCTGCACTCCGGTTGCGTTATCGGTGCAGACGGTTTCGGCTTCGCCCCCACTTCCGAGGGCTATGAAAAAATACCGCAAATAGGTATCACTATCCTGGAAGACCATGTGGAAATCGGTGCCAACACGTGTGTGGACCGTGCTACTATGGGAGCCACCATCGTACATAGCGGCGTGAAACTGGATAATTTGATTCAAGTGGCACACAATGATGAAATAGGCTCCCACACCGTAATGGCGGCGCAAGTAGGTGTAGCAGGTTCTACCAAGATAGGAGAATGGTGCATGTTCGGCGGGCAGGTAGGCATTGCAGGTCATATTCATATTGGCAACAAAGTAAACCTTGGCGCACAGTCTGGTGTTCCCAGTAGCATAAAGGACGGTAGCCAGCTTATCGGTACCCCTCCTATGGAGCTGAAACAATATTTCAAGGCATCCATCGCACAAAGAAGTTTGCCGGAAATGCAAGTGGAACTGCGCCAGCTCCGCAAAGAATTGAATGAACTTAAACAACAATTAAATAAGTAACCAATGTTAAAACAAAAGACTCTAAAAGATAGCTTTTCGCTTAGTGGAAAAGGTCTTCATACGGGACTTGACCTAACCGTTACTTTCAATCCTGCTCCGGATAACCATGGATACAAAATCCAACGTATCGACTTGGAAGGACAGCCTACCTTCGATGCCGTTGCAGACAACGTATCCGAAACTACCCGTGGAACTGTAATCTCCAAAAACGGAGTAAAGGTGAGCACAGTGGAGCATGGTATGGCAGCCCTCTATGCATTGGGTATCGATAACTGCTTGATACAGGTAAACGGACCGGAATTTCCCATTCTGGACGGAAGCGCCCAATATTATGTCAACGAAATAGAGCGCGTAGGCACTGTAGAACAAAATGCCGTAAAAGATTTCTATATCATCAAGTCCAAAATTGAATTCCGTGACGAAACAACCGGCTCTTCCATCATCGTGTTGCCGGACGAGAACTTCAGCTTGAATGTATTGGTATCATACGATTCCAACATCCTCCCCAACCAGTTTGCAACGCTGGAGGACATGACGAAGTTCAAGGATGAAATCGCCGCAAGCCGTACTTTCGTGTTTGTACGCGAAATTGAGCCGTTGCTGCAAGCCGGTCTTATCAAGGGCGGCGACCTTGACAATGCGATTGTTATTTACGAACGCGAAATGTCCCAGGAGAACTATGACAAGCTGGCCGACGTGATGGGTGTTCCTCATATGGACGCCAAACAATTGGGATATATCAACCACAAACCTTTGGTGTGGCCCAATGAATGCGCCCGCCACAAGTTACTTGATGTCATCGGTGACCTGGCCTTGATAGGCAAGCCCATCAAGGGCCGTATCATCGCTACCCGCCCGGGACACACTATCAACAATAAGTTCGCCCGCCAGATGCGCAAGGAAATCCGTTTGCACGAAATACAAGCCCCTACCTACGACTGCAACCGCGAACCGATTATGGATGTAAACCGCATCCGCGAACTTCTGCCTCACCGTTACCCGATGCAATTGGTGGACAAGGTCATAGAAATAGGTGCCAACTACATTGTAGGTGTCAAGAACGTAACTTCCAACGAACCTTTCTTTCAGGGACACTTCCCGCAGGAACCCGTAATGCCCGGTGTGTTGCAGATAGAGGCAATGGCACAGACGGGAGGTTTGCTTGTACTGAATTCAGTAGATGAACCGGAACGTTACTCCACCTACTTCATGAAGATTGACGGTGTGAAATTCCGCCAGAAAGTGGTACCTGGAGATACCCTCATCTTCCGTGTAGAGCTGATGGCCCCCATACGCCGCGGCATCTCTACCATGAAAGGCTATGTGTTTGTAGGCGAAAAAGTTGTCTGCGAAGCAGAGTTTATGGCGCAAATAGTTAAGAACAAATAATAAAATTTACGATTAGACTATTTACGATTTACGATTCAAATTACTCGTGAGAATTATCACATTCGGATAAAATCGTATATACAGTAAATCGCAAGTATTCTCAATCGTAAATCGTAAATAGCTAAATCGTAAATAATATGATAAGTCCCTTAGCGTATATTCATCCCGAAGCCAAAATCGGGGAAAACGTAGAGATTGCTCCTTTTGTTTTCATTGACAAGAATGTGGTAATCGGTGATAACAACAAGATTATGGCAAATGTCAACATTCTGTACGGTGCACGCATCGGCAATGGAAACACCATTTTCCCGGGAGCCGTTATCGGTGCCATTCCCCAAGATTTAAAGTTCAGAGGGGAGGAAAGCACTGCTGAAATCGGAGACAACAATATCATACGTGAAAACGTAACTGTCAACCGCGGTACAGCTGCCAAAGGCAGAACCATCGTCGGCAACAACAATCTCCTGATGGAAAGTGTACACGTGGCCCACGATGCTCTGATAGGCAACAGCTGTATCATTGGCAACTCTACAAAAATGGCGGGTGAAATTGTCATCGACGATTATTCCATCATCAGTGCCAATGTACTGATGCACCAATTCTGCCATGTGGGCGGTTATGGAATGATACAAGGCGGCTGCCGTTTCAGCAAGGACATCCCGCCGTACATCATTGCCGGACGCGAGCCTATCTGCTATGCGGGAATCAATGTGGTAGGGTTACGCCGCCGTGGCTTCTCCAACGAGACCATTGAGAAAATCCATGATGCCTATCGTATTATCTATCAAGGCGGTCTGAACAATACGGATGCCTTGAAGAAAATCGAGGATGAAATGGAAATGACACCGGAAATAAGCTATATCGTAAACTTTATACGTGAATCAGCCCGCGGCATTATCCCCGCAGGAAAATGAAAAACGTATGATTTACACAAAGTCAGAAATCATAAATTATAAATCATCATGATCTACAGATTTACAATCATCTCTGATGAGGTGGACGATTTTGTCAGAGAAATACAGATAGACCCGGAAGCTACCTTTTATGACTTCCATGAAGCGATTCTAAAGTCGGCAGGCTACACTAACGACCAGATGACTTCTTTCTTCATTTGCGATGATGACTGGGAGAAAGAGAAAGAAATTACGCTGGAAGAAATGGATGACAATCCGGAAATGGACAGTTGGGTGATGAAAGAGACCCAGTTGAGCGAACTGGTTGAAGACGAGAAGCAGAAACTTCTCTATGTATTCGATTATATGACTGAGCGCTGCTTCTTCATCGAGCTTTCTGAAATCATTACCGGAAAGGAAATGAAAGGAGCCAAATGCACCAAGAAGGCAGGTGAAGCTCCCAAGCAGACCATTGATTTTGAAGAGATGGCAGCTGCTGGCGGTTCCCTTGATTTGGACGAAAACTTTTACGGCGACCAGGACTTCGATATGGAAGATTTCGACAAAGAGGGTTTCGGCGGTTTGGACGAAGCCGGAAACTCCTTTGAAGAAGAGAAATATTAAACAGACATACCATACAGATTTCTTTTAGGCACGGATTACACGGAAACACACGGTTGTTATTGAATATTCCGTGTAATCCGCGTAATCCGTGCCTATTTTTTTACCCGCATGCACACCCTAATCGTACTTATCGGTCCCACCGGAGTAGGCAAAACAGAGCTCAGCCTCCGATTGGCAGAACATTTCCATACTTGTATCGTCTCGGCCGATTCGAGACAACTCTATGCAGATTTAAAGATAGGCACGGCTGCCCCTACACCGGAGCAACTGCAACGGGTACAGCATCACTTCGTCGGTACCCTGAAGCTGACAGACTATTACAGTGCCGCCCAATACGAAGCGGAAGTGATGAAGCTGCTGGAAGACCTGTTTACAAAGCATAACACCGTACTGCTGACCGGAGGCTCAATGATGTATGTAGATGCAGTCTGTAAAGGAATTGACGACATTCCGACCGTAGATGCCGATACACGCCAGCTCATGCTGCACAAATACGAAACAGAAGGTCTGGAAAGACTTTGTACGGAACTTAAGCTGTTGGATCCGGAATATTACAAAATAGTAGATTTGAAGAATCCCAAACGCGTAGTCCATGCTTTGGAAATCTGCTACATGACGGGAAAGGCCTACACTTCCTTCCGCACTCAACAAAAGAAAGAACGCCCCTTCCGTATCATCAAAATAGGATTAACACGTAACCGGGAAGAGCTTTATGAACGCATCAACTGCCGGGTGGACCAAATGGTGGAAGAGGGTTTAGTGGAAGAAGCGCGCATGGTCTACCCGCATAAAAGTCTAAATTCCCTAAATACAGTAGGCTACAAAGAAATATTCAAGTACTTGGACGGCGAATGGACATTACCCTTTGCCATTGAGAAGATAAAGCAGAACTCACGCATCTATTCTCGTAAGCAAATGACCTGGTTCAAACGGGACGAGGAAATCCGCTGGTTCCACCCTAAGCAGGAAAGGGAAATACTGGAATACTGTCATTGCTCCATCAAAGGCGTATAAGCCTTTCGGACAAGTACTTCCACATCTTGATAGAGCTTCTGCATTTCTTGAGAATCAATGCTTCCTTGCTGTCTCCAACTGTCCAACAATGGGCATGTACGGCGAAACACCTCTGCCTCCACCGGAACAAGCTGTTGCATATAGCCGTTATTCTCCATATTGTACAGTTTTTCCCAATTCAGATAACGATTGGTTCCCATTCCCTGATTGTAACAGAAGACATTATTGGAAAGCCGGAGTGACCAATCACTGAGCGGAGCGGCGGCACACGCCTTGTCCCAACACACCATCGAAGGCAGAAATTTATCCGCATCCTTCACCCAAAGTGGCACGGCAATGCCCGTAGGAGGATATCCCAGCAGTGTCCACATCGTAGTAAGTTCCGCCTTCTCACCCTGTTTTACGCCCTGCACCACAATGGAACAAGAAGTACTGTTACGGGGAATAAAATCCTGGTCGACAAACCAACCGGAACCTTGCGGGCGATTAAACTTCCCGCTCTTCAAATCAATATCGAGCATGCCGTTGCGAAACGAACGTGAAAGATCATTGAATATACCCTGCGGTGTGATCCCTCCCGTTGCAGAAGCCCTCATCAGTACCCTGTCTGCCTCCATATAGCGTACATAACCTGCCCCCCGATTTGCTTCACCGGCAAAAGAGAAGTTGGTACGGGCAATGTAGCCGTAAGGAGCATCTTTGGGATTATTGGCATCATACATCGTATATTTATAATAATCCACCTCAAATACGGCGGCACCGCCTTGAGCGTCGATTACGCCAAAATTAGCCTCTATCAAGCTGGGCTTGGAAATAGTATCAAGGAAGTGACGGAAATCCTCCACCGTGGCACAAACCTCCAAAGCGCGGTAGATAATCCTCCCATTGGCTGCCCCCCGTTCTTCCCCATCTTTCACTTCCACCAGATTGTAGGATTGGGTGTTCATCAAGGCAAAGCCGGCAGAATTGGTACCGACCCATGCCTCCTTCAAATCAGGAAAGTTGTCACTATTCACATCAGCAATGAAGTTATACTTCTCCCCTTTTATATAAGCAACATGATTTCGCAGATAGTCCGTATCACGGTTTTTCCATAGCAACGGACGGCCGTCAGGAGTAACCTTTCCAGAAACGACGGCAGATGTACAAGCCAGAACCGGCTCAGCAGTGAGTGCCGCAAGCAGTCCCCATATTAAAAAAAGATGTTTTATCATAACCTTGCCTTCCTTAGATTTATATTCGCAAAGGTATGATAATCTGTGAAAGGGCAAAAGAAATCCTCTGAAATCCTTATCCCCTATTCATCAGGAAAGAATTATTCGCTGACAAGTTTCTGCAACTTATCCTGCATATACCGAAGTTTCGCAGTTCCAGTACCTTGTTCTATATGACGGATAATGCCTTTCTTATCCACCAGTATAGTGACCGGCATACCACTCACATGAAAGGTCTCGAAAAAAAACAAGTCATCGGCTATCTGGGTAAAGAGGAAAGGACGGCTCTCTACAATTTTCTTTATTTGTGCAGCACTGTCAAAAGTCGTAGCAAGATAGG
>NZ_JBCNZM010000190.1:0-7933 GCF_040227615.1 Bacteroides sp. RTP31139st1_H2_RTP31139_211217
CCTTCATTTTTAGAGTCTATTTGTCACTTGGAGTATATTATTCCAGGATAACTACGCGGTTCAGGAAGTTCTTGCCGAACATATTGGCAGTACCACCGAATCCAACGAGTTCGAGCTGGTCTTTGTCAACACCCTGAGCAATCAAAGCATCGTAAACAACCTGAGCACGCTTTTCAGACAGCTTCTGGTTCCAAGAAGTGCTACCGGTAGCCTTGTCAGCATAACCTGCAACCTTGTACTTCTTGTCCGGATTAGCCTTCAGAATCTTAGCAGCCAATTCGATGTTAACCTTACCATAGTCGTCCAGACGGGCGCTACCAATCTTGAAGAAGATAGCACGCGGCCCGGCAACTTCAACTTCCTTAGTCACTTCCTTAACTTCAGGTTTAGCGTTGGCCAGTGCATTCTTGCAGTTAGCCAGGTCAGCCTGAGCCTGAGCCAGTTCACTTCTATATCTGTTGATTTCTGCATTGACTGCGTCTTCGTCAATCTTAGAAACCGGAATAAACTTCTTACCACCGAAGATGTAGCTAACACCTGCAGTCAAAGTTCCAGTACCTTCAGCCTTGCGATGGCTGCTGATATTGCCGAATACAGACGGAGCGATAGCACCGCGAGCTTCTACGTCAATAGCCCACTTAGTGTTGATATTGAACTTCAAGCCCAAACCAGCAGAAGCGCCTACACGTGCTCTAGCCTTTTCATCCCCATCAGGAATCATTGTTCCATCGTTTTGAATCAGCACATTAGCTGACTTTGCAACAGTTACTTGAGGACCCAAAAATCCATAAACTTCGAAGAAACGGTTAGGATTAACGCCTGCGAACAATGTAGAAAGATTGATCATTGCATCAATGTTACCACCAAAGTACGTCTTATTATGTTCCCAATACGAGTTATCCAGACACAAGTGCTGAGTAACACCATTGAACTGAGCGCGTACACCCCATGTCGGAGTAATCAACTTACCAACTGATACGCTAAAATGCGGAGCCAATTTATTGAAACCATCATTGTTGATAGCGTGGACACCACCACCTACACTCACGAAAATATTATCGCTCCATTTCGGAGTGTAGTAGTTCGTTTTTTCTTGTGCATTCAGATTTGCTGCACAAGCGCCTGCTAATAATAAGGAGGCTATTACTAATTTACTTTTCATTATTCCTTTAGTTTAAAATTAAAATAATAACTAAAACGATTTTAGTAAGCTGTACCGTCACCATTACCACCACCAGCATTGTTTCCATTGCCATGACCGTGACCATGATCATGAGTAATTGAAACAATATCTTGTGTTGCAGTTGTATTAAGTGCAACCTTAATATTTACACCAGGAATATTATATACCACACCATCTACTGTTGCTGAAACATTATTTACAGAAGTCTGATAGTTTGTAGTAGCTTTCAAAGTAACAGTTGTATAAGGTGCAATTGTTACTTTTTCTGTTCTAACTACTGCAGTAAAACCGGTATTAAGACCTTCTACAGCAGCTTTCAACACAGCTTTCAGTTCTTCATTAGACAAAGCCTTAGTAGCAGGTATATTTGCATCAATCCAAGTTTTTACCTCATCAATGTTAGTAACTGTTTGACCGACATATGCTGTATATGACAATTCTTTGTCTTGAGGATTGGGGCCATCATTGGTATAACTTCCACCATCTACAACCTGACCTATTTCAGGCTTTATAGTCTCAGGATCAGGAGTAGGATATACATCCTTAGCGGCATCTGTTATTTTCTGCAAGAAAATGTTTACTGGAACAAAAGCGAATTGTCCTTTATTCAAAGCAGGAATCACAGCTTGTCCTTCGCCTGGTAAATAATCTTTTTTTGTAGCAGTAAACTTTCTTGTTTCAGGTGCAATTTTACCATCAGCACCAGCCTTCACTTCAGTGTCACCTGTAATATTAAGGCCTTCTGTTATGATAGAACGATCCCCCAAATCATATACAGTAACAGCAATGGTAGCACTTGCAGGATCCAATTCCACAGGTGCAACATTGAATTCTTCCTTTTCGCAGCTTGTGAACATCACACTCGTCAAAGCTACTGCAGCCAATGCTAATTTAGCATTTACGCCACTTAAAAAACTTTTCTTTTTCATCTCAATTAATTAATTAAAAATTTAACAATTCTGACTTAATAAAATATGGGTTAAAACTATTTTCTTCCATCATATTATCACTTGCCTCTGCCTTGTATTCCTTATAATAATACCTTTCATTACCTGCATTATAAGAAATACCCATATTGGTAGAAGTATTCACACGCGGTACATATCCTTTCCTTTTATACTTATAAGGAGGCAATGCCACCTGAAACCGGAATCCTCCATTCGCTTTAGCATGCTCTGCCTTCATGGCATAAAAGCCGATTGAGCAATAACGGAAATGACGAATCATATCGAATTTAATCCCCTTTTCCTTCAACAAATACTGTTCAGCCTTCAGTGTGAACTGTGTATTAAATCGCGGCCAATAGAAATTTCCCCCCAAAGACCACGTCACACGCCATAATGAAGGATCATATTGGAACTTAAATCCGTCCCAACGTCCAGCTCCCGTATATCCTATTCTTGCCAACAAAGAAAAGCGCTCATCATTAAAGGGTCGAAAGAAATCTACATCAGCACCATATCGGTTGCCACTAAAATAACCTACTGAGAATTTACCAAAAACGTTATAAGGCAATCGAAAACGTTGTGAAAGAGTCAGAAACCCCGGATGAACCTTTCCTTCCCGAGCTCCATATCCATCATTATAAATTGGTATCTTCACTTGTGCTGTGGCTTTCATACCCTTCCATAACGAAATTTCTATTGCAGGACTCAAATCAAATAGAACTTGATAAATCTGCGTAATAATCACGTTCTTGAAAGAGAATTCCGGATACACCAATATATCAATCTTGAACAAAGAGCTATTTTTCAACTTTATTTTCCGTGCATTCTTCCAAGTATCACCCAATTCATAGCTTACATTCCAGTCATCACGTTCTGCTTGGAGCACCGAATCACCCTTTATAGGATGATAATAAAGAGAAATCTGGGGTACATTATTATCCAGAACTATTATGCGGCATGACTTTTCTTCCGGAATACACCTGCTAACAAATGGGCTTTTTATCTAAAACACAGACAATCCTTTGCTTCTCTCCCTTTGTTTGTCTGCTGTTGCATAGGGAATTAATGACGCCTAACGGCCATGAACAACTCTGCTAATGGTCGTCAAGCGATTGCTTTATGGTCGTAAGCAGGGTTGTTCATGGCTGTTAGGTGTCACTAACTCCAAGGCTTTTACGGATGAAGTACGTAGCCCGCATCTATTGTGGATAGGGCGCAAATGTATTGTACAACAACTTAAAGGATATTAGACGGCATTATTCATAGCCGTGAGTTAGGAATCATCCGCTTGAACGGCTCACTCTCCCGGTACTTTTCATAGCCTCTGCGGAATGCCGAACTGATTGATTTATGTAGCTCTTGCGTAATATTATGCTAGTAAACAGATTGTTACTACAAAACTCAGGCGTTTCAGACAAGTGGAAGCTAAATTTGCTTCCACCTTTTCGGATTGCTTCCACCACAGGGCAAATGCCGATGGATAGGGGGATACAGGAGGTGGGTGGAAGTGTGGAAGCAAAGTGATGGAAAATAAATTTCCAGAGAAAGTTTCCGCCGTCATAGCAATAGCCACACTCTTGATAGTTTAATTGTTTCTGGCTTATTATTATATTTGTTCTTTCAGTAACGTGGCGTTCTATACTGTAAATATTTGATAGCTAATAAGGTAATTATAAAAAAGACAAGAGTGATAGAACATGAAAACAATTTTTAGGATTGACTTTTGTTACTGTTTTGTTACTACTAATAATAAACTGTATGTTTTTATTTAAAGAATATGAAAAAACAATTGAATTTAAAAGAGCCAATAAAGGTGAGAACAAAAAAATTGGTTAATGGATGCCAATCCATATATCTGGATATTTATATGAATGGAAGGCGACAATACGAATTCTTAAAGTTGTATATTATCCCTGAACATAATCAAGCTGATAAAAAAAGAAATGCCGAGACGCTAAATTTGGCAAATGCGATAAAGGCTCAGAAGATTTTGGAAATATATAATCAAGCTTACGGATTTAATCATAGCAGATTGTCCAATATGAAGCTGACTGGCTATATGAAATTAATAGCAGAACAAAGTGTGAACAATAGAGTACGGAAAAGTGCCATACATGCTGTTGTATGCCATTTGGAAAGGTATACTCCGAATGGAATATTGCTAAGAAAGGTGGACAAGACTTATTTGTTGGGTTTTATAGATTACTTGAAGAAAACAAAACAAGAACATTGTAAGAAGGAAAAGACATTACATGTTAACACCCAATTCTATTATTTGAAAACGCTGCGATACTGCTTGAACAGGGCCGTATCTGAAGATTATATAACTGTTAATCCGATGAATAAAATAAAGAATGAGGACAAACCAAAACGTAATCGAACAGAAAGGGATTATCTTACTATAAAGGAATTGACCAGATTGGTTCATACTCCTTTTTATAATATCTTATTAAGGAAAGCATTTCTATTCAGCTGTTTTTGTGGATTGAGGCATTGTGATATTATTGCATTGAGATGGGAAGATATACGCTATGATGAAAATGGCAATGCACTATTGAGTATTATTCAGAAGAAGACGAAAGAAGCCATATCGCTTCCACTCTGTTCGGAAGCCATAAAACATCTGCCAGACAGAGGAAATGCACCAGAAACGGAAAAGGTATTTGCCGGATTGGTCTCACTGGGACGAAGTAATGTGATTTTACACAAATGGGTTGAACAAGCTGGGATATCAAAGCATGTAACATTTCACACAGCGCGCCACACACATGCAACAATGATGCTGACATTGGGAGTAGATTTATATACAGTCTCCAAACTATTGGGACATACCAATATACAGACAACACAAATTTATGCAAAGCTTGTAGATGAAAGTAAAAAGAAGGCTATCGATTTAATTCCTAATATATCATAGGGGTTGGTTAAATGCGAAGTGCAATTTGTCATTCTCTTTAATTCTTGCAGATATTTCTTCTATTTATCCTTTCTACAGAGATAAGTGAGTTAGCCAAAACTGCTAAAAATGACTATTTGGCACAAAAAACAACATTCTGTATAACAATTACGTACAACTATATTAAGGATTTCAAGATAGCTAATATACTTCATATAAACAATCTGAGTCTTTATTAGGGGCTTTTGAGGAAAAAACAACATTATTTCGTTTTTTCATATAAAAATCTTTGGTATTATTAAAAATGTGTCTATTTTTGCACCATATTTTGTGTTATACGGACACAAAAAATGGTTGAAAAAGATGAGGTATAAAAACTCTAACATAAGAAAGTGCCTAACAACTAAAACAATAGCACAATGTGCAGCGTTCTTTTTATACTGTTTGCTTCCTTTGAAAGGGATTTGCCAAACGGGGGAAAGTACTGTAAATGCTTTAGTGAAAATGGGATTTGAAAATGTTGGATGGACAGAAGATGGCAATGAACGTGTTTATGTTCTGCAGAACTCTGCATATCGTTTGCAAGGTGTAGGCATAGGCAAAGCGGTGGATGTTATCCAAAAGATGGGTTTACCGGAAGAAAAGTCATGCCGAATAATAGTTCTGGACAATAATGTACCCCAGATTTCTCTTTATTATCATCCTATAAAGGGTGATTCGGTGCTCCAAGCAGAACGTGATGACTGGAATGTAAGCTATGAATTGGGTGATACTTGGAAGAATGCACGGAAAATAAAGTTGAAAAATAGCTCTTTGTTCAAGATTGATGTATTGGTGTATCCTCAATTAGCTTTCAAGAATCTGGTGATTACACAGATTTATCAGGTCTTGTTTGATTTGAGCCCTGCGATAGAGGTTTCGTTATGGAAAGGAATGAAACTAACGGCACAAGTGAAAATACCGGTTTATAATGATGGGTATGGAAAATATGAAGGTAAGGTTCATCCGGGAAATTTGACTCTTTCACAACGCTTCAGGTTGCCGTATAATGTGTTTGGCAAAGTGACTGTCGGATATTTTAATGCGGATCAATATGGATTTGATGTGGATTTTTTTAGGCCTTTTAATGATGAGAGATTTTCTTTATTGGCTCGAATAGGATATACTGGAACCGGATATTGGAATGGATTTAAATTGCATTATGCTCCTTCTACATGGGTTGCTACTTGGTCTTTGGGGGGTAGCTTTTATTGGCCGCAGTTCAATACCCAGTTCACGCTGAAAGCTGAACAGTATCTAATGAAGGAAAAGGGGGTCAGATTTGAAATGGTTCGTCATTTCCGCTATTGTTCGATAGGCTTTTATGCTATGAAAGCAGAGCATGCCAAGGCGAATGGAGGATTCCGGTTTCAGGTATCATTGCCTCCTTATAAGTATAAGAGAAGAGGGTATATACCGCGTGTAAATACCTCTGCCCATATGGGCATTGTATATAATGCGGGTAATGAAAGGACTTATTATAAGCAATACAAGGCAGAGGCAAGTGATAATATAATGGAAGAGAATAGTTTTAACCCATATTTTATTAAGTCAGAATTGTTAAATTTTTAATTAATTAATTGAGATGAAAAAGATTAAATTCTTAAACGGCATAAATGCAGTGTTTGCACTTGCCGTAGTAGCTTTGGCTACAGCTTTCACTTCTTGTGAAAAAGAAGAGTTCAATGTAAATATTGAGCCTATCAATGCGCAAGCTACTATCAGTCCGATTGTACTTGCTGTAGAGAATGGCGTTACAACTGATGTAACAAGTGTTGCTACGGTCACTATCAGTCCGTCAGCTACGTTTACTGGTAATCCTACTTTGGCAGCAACTACAGCTACGGTTACCGCTTCTTATAATGATATGAGTGTAGAAGTTAAAGTTGCTGTTCCTGCATTGCAAGCTGGCCAGTTTGCTTCTTTAACTCCGACTATTATTCTTCAAAAAGAAACAGCAGAAACAAAAATCGTTGTAGATCCTCAAGAATCTACAAATACTGAGAATAAGGAGGGTTTTGAAGATAATACGACAGATTACTATTACTATACAACAGGAAAATATCTTAATAAGTCAGGAAATAAGGTATTGGAAGATACAAAGGTGATCAATACAACAGATTTACTTGAAATCGGAGCTATTAATTCTTTCTTTAGTACTCTTAAAGATACTTATAAAGAGGAAGAAGTTGAGATAGATAAGGAAATTCCGGTTTATGCTCACTCTCGTACGATAATTAATGTCGCTTATACTGTTGTAACTACTGATTATAAGATTGTTAAAAAAGCTGATGCCAATACAAAAGCAGGGGAAGAAATTTTAGCTTCTATGAAGGTTAAAAATTTTGCGACTGCTTTAGGAGACATCCTGGTTGATCAACAGATTCCTGGTCACAATCACGCTCCTGCAGGTCATGGTCATGGCCATGGTCATGGTGGAGATAATGCTGGTGGCGGTATTGTTGTTGCTGATTAACAGAACGTTTAGTTGTTATTTATCTTAAACTAAAGAGAAAATGAAAAGTAAATTAATGATAGCCTCCTTACTATTGGCAGGCGCTTGTGCAGCAAATCTAAGTGCACAAGAAAAAACGAACTACTACACTCCGAAATGGAGCGATAATATTTTCGTGAGTGTAGGTGGTGGTATCCACGCCATCAACAATGACGGTTTCAATAAGATTGCTCCGCATTTCAGCGTATCAGTTGGTAAGTTGATTACTCCGACGTGGGGTGTACGTGCTCAGGTAAACGGTATTACTCAGCATCTGTGTTTGGATGATGCTTATTGGGAACACAACAAGACTTATGTAGGTGGTAACATTGATGCAATGATCAATCTTTCTACATTGTTCGCAGGCGTTAATC
>NZ_JBCNZM010000191.1:0-3238 GCF_040227615.1 Bacteroides sp. RTP31139st1_H2_RTP31139_211217
AACAAACTGAATTTCAACAATTTCAAAGAACGACTATGATTTTTTAGTGGACACTAATGGACGAAATTATAGAGAAAGCTAAGAAATCATCTTCTATTGGTACAGAAAAGACGTGGGAAAGTAAGGTTTATATAAAGGCTGGAATAGGATGAACGTGTTGTACTGTGCACTTTATTTATATTAGTGTTCATTGTGGTGTTATGCTTTCGCTATTTTATAAAAGATTATGTAATAAATATTTGGATAGTCAAAGATGATTAAATATATTTGTTCTTTATAAGCTATAAATGTGCTATATACAGTGTGTTAGTATAGTGTATTGAGTATTAATATGAACAAATATTAGGATTATGGCGACTAAAAAGAACGGCTTTAATACTGGAATTGCTAGTGAGTATTTGGTGTTGTCCATGTTGTATCGGTTGAATTATGAGGCTTATATAACAATGGGAAATAAGAAAAGTGTTGATATTTGGATAATGAGGGATGATAAAACTGCTGTCTCGATTGATGTAAAATCTGTTCGTGAATATGATTCTATTCCCGTAGGTAATGTGGAGGCAAAAGATAACCACTATGTTATATTTGTGATATATAATAAAAAATTTGAAATTGAAGGTACTCCTACACTGCCTGATTTTTATATAGTTCCTAGTTCATATGTGGTAGAAAGCAGGAAAGAATATGAATTGAAAGCTGGTGGAGAACGTTATAATATCTTTAAAAAGGATATTGAAGGATATAAAAATCATT
Source organism: Bacteroides sp. RTP31139st1_H2_RTP31139_211217 (assembly GCF_040227615.1). Lineage (NCBI taxonomy): Bacteria > Pseudomonadati > Bacteroidota > Bacteroidia > Bacteroidales > Bacteroidaceae > Bacteroides > Bacteroides sp. RTP31139st1_H2_RTP31139_211217. Next base: position 754 of record NZ_JBCNZM010000191.1, read on the forward strand.
GGGAGCTGTTGAATTCTTCTATTAAAAGTGGGAATGTTACACATGGTAAACTGGAAAAAGAAATGAATAGCAAAGAAGAAAAACAATTAGTTAGTTCTCGGTGGAATGACTGCAGTACAATGAGTATTATTCATACTCCTACTGAAGAAGAGAGGAAAAAAGCAACTGATGAAATGGTTGACAATGCAATTAAGAATGCAAAGAAATTTGCTGACAATAAAAGGGAGGGTGAAGGTAAGGAGAAGGGTTAGATTAGTCTAATTATAATTCATGTATATAATAGAATGCCGTTTAATGAAAATATTGAATGGCATTTTTTTTGTATTGAATGCTATTGTAAGAATAGATACTATTTATAAGTGTTGGTAAAATAGGGATTGCTTATGGGGAATTGATAGGGAATTGGAGAGCATTTTTTGTTGTCCGCGGTTAAAGAATGTCCGAACTTTATAGTGTACTAAAATAAGTGATACTATGGTTTATTTCGGAGTTGATTTGTATCGATTTTCATTAATTTGTAATGATTGTTTTAGAAAAGTTGTATATAAAAAAGAAAAAGGAGATGAACAGATTGTTCTAACTCCTTCTATATCTGAAAGTAATATTAAGTTCTTGAAAATTAGCTCTTTGTTTCCCCCAGACGCGTACTCTACCGGGCTGAGCTACATCCCGAATTGCGGGTGCAAATGTACGGCTTTATTTTAAAATAGCAAATATTTATAGTGCTTTTTTTATTGAATGAACCTATATTTTGCAGTTTCAAGGCTTTCGGTCAACGTGTCCTGCTCTCTTTTTACTTGTATGCCTGCTTCGCAAGGCAATGGCTTTGAGCGGGCAGGCATACTTTGAATGAAGTTATTGCAGGTTTAGGCTGTTTCTTACGGAAGTGATAGCCGGACTTTCGGGCGTTACGGATTTCCGGGTACAATAATCGAATTCCGCAGATTTTTCGCCGCTAAATGATTTCCACTTCAGTTTCAATTTAACGGTCTTGCCTTCTGTATCAGGCAGGGCATCCAACTTGAAAGCAACCAGTCCGTCCGCATACCTGCCGTAAATGTCGCCCTTGGCATTGTGGCGGAATTCTACTTCATACGGGTTTTCCGGATTCTCGCTCAGCAGCAGATTGACAAAGTGCTTTGTTTGATAGTCTCCTTGCTGAGTTCTAAAGCGAAGGGTCAGATAACCGTCTTCTGCGATGGTTACCCAATCGTTCACTATTTCCACCGGGTCGGTGCCGTATACGGTATCGTTCTCTTCACCCAAATCCGGGGCGATGGGTTTGGTAAGGATACTGTCTATCCAGTTTATATGTACAGCTTGGGTGTAGATATCGCTGGGCTCGTCCACTTCCTTGTAGTTTACTAAAGCGCGGACTTCCTTCTCGCCGTAGGGAGATTTCGTCATGTTGGTAGGCAGCAGAGTGGTCTTGTCATCCAATTGCAGAAAGACTGTCTGGTCTGCATCGGTCTTTACCGTTACCAGGGCATTGGGGAATCTCATGGCATAATTATCATCGTCGTCCAGGCACGATTGGAGGCTTAAGGAGCTGATGGTTGCAATAGCGATTAAAATTTTCTTGTTAAAGATTGACTTCATTTTCATAGTGTACTCTTTTAAATTAAACATTTGGAATAGGTCTTGCTTTTATAGAAATAGCATATTTGCGAAAACCCTGCATGCAGCATTGTTAATTAATGATAAGAGCCGGAGTAAGCTGGTGCGGAATATTATTCCCCGATACATGAAAGATATTTGTATATCAGGTGGAATATGATTACCTTTGCTGTATGAGATGCACATCTCGCGTGTGTTGAGATGTATGTCTCGAACTGCATGAGATGTGCATCTCGTGCATGTTGGGGAATAGCTGTCCGGCCGTATGGAAACTGGCTTTCTGTTTAGGGGAAGTAACCTTCGGGTGGGGTGTCAGCAGTCTGGTTGCAGTAAGAAACATTATGTTCATTGTGAAAAGAGTATGAGTATAGTCTATTTGGTTCGAAAGAAGGTTTTCCGCACGGCAGAAGGGGTGAAGCAACTCTATTATGCTGTGCAGCGTGTGTTACAGCGGCGTGGAGGTGTGACGGCAGAGCTGCTGGCGCAGCGTATGGCATCCAGAAAAGGGATGAGTTCGGGAGACGTGCAGAGTGTATTGATAGATTTGCCGAAGTTTATAGAGGAAGCGCTGATGGAGGGAGAGTCGGTGACCATTAAGGGGCTGGGTTCCTTCCATGTGGCGGTGACGAGTGACGGGTTTGAGCATCCCGACGATGTGATGCCGGGCAAGGTACGCTTATCCCGTGTCTATTTTCGTCCGGATAAGTCGCTGGTGGCGAGGCTGAACAGCGGGATGGATTTCTACCGTTATCCGCTTAGCCGATATTTCCCTCACGATATGTTGCGACCGGAAACGCTGCGAAAGGAGCGGGCCGAGGGAAAGACGGGAATTCCGGATGAAGACCCAGTTGGGATGGAAAATGATACG
>NZ_JBCNZM010000191.1:3248-7848 GCF_040227615.1 Bacteroides sp. RTP31139st1_H2_RTP31139_211217
TGAGCGATGAATGTGGAAGAATTCAGAGAATACTGTCTCTCCTTGCCGGGAGTGAGCGAGAAGATGCCTTTTCCTAATGTGGCCGACAGATACAGCCGCGATGTGCTTTGCTTTTATGTGGGCGACAAGTGGTTCTGCTTTGTCAATATCGAAGTGTTCGACTTCTGCTGCATCAAGTGCCGCCCGGAGGAATCAACGGAGCTGCGGGCAAGGTACGAGGGGGTGAAGCCGGGGTGGCACATGAACAAGAAGTATTGGAACAGTGTGTATTTTAATCAGGATGTACCGGACAGCATTATCCGAGAACTGGTGGCACGCTCCTATCGGCTGGTTGTGGAGAGCCTGCCGAAGAGGGAGCGGGAGCGTTATACCCCCATGCACTCCCTATAAAAGTCGAACATTTCGAAGATAGTCTCCTTGTCTGCCGTCTGGTTGAGACAGATGTCACCCACTTCTTTCAATAGGGTGAAGTTGATGACTCCGGCGGTATTCTTCTTGTCATGCTTCATCAGTTCGTACAGCTGGTGGTACTGTTTGCAGTTGAAGGTGAAGCTGCCATAATTCTCTTTGACGAATTGGATGGTCTGGCGCATCTTGTCCTTCGGGAATCCGGTCTTTATATAAGAAAGGTAGAGTTCGCAGACCAGCCCCCATGCCACTGCATAGCCGTGCAGCACCGGACGCCTTTCGGCAAGGGCGAGGCTTTCGAAGGCGTGTCCTACGGTGTGTCCCAGGTTCAGGGCTTTGCGGATGCCATGTTCCAGTGGGTCCTCTTCTACGATGCGTTCCTTTACCTGCACGGAACGTCCTACCATGGACTTCAGTAAGGCATAATCTATCTTTTCCGTATCGAATGACAGCAGTTCTGCCAGATGTTCCGGGGTACTGATGAGGCCGTGCTTCAACATCTCCGCATAGCCGGAGAAGAAGTTATGGGCATCGAGGCTGCGCAGGAATTCGGTTTCCAGCAGCACGCAGGCGGCAGGAGCAAAAACACCGATTTCATTCTTCAGACCGTTGAAGTTGATGCCCGTCTTGCCTCCCACGGAAGCGTCGACCATGGCGAGTAGCGTAGTGGGAACGTTGATGTAGGCGATGCCCCGCTTGAAGGTGGAAGCGGCAAAACCGCCAAGGTCGGTCACCATGCCACCGCCCAGATTGATGAGCAGGGAGTGGCGGCTGGCCCCTTTCTCGCTCAGGGCTTGCCATACGGCAGCCAGCGTTTCCAGATTCTTGTGCACATCTTCTGCCCCGATAATAATCTCTTCCGCTTCTTCCAGGGCGGGAATACCGTCCAGATGCGGGCGGCAGAGGCGGTGGGTATGCTCGTCGGTAAGGATGAAAAGCTTGTCATGGGGACACTTCTCTATGGCATGCGTCAGGCTGTTTGCCAGTCCTTCGCAAAGGATTACTTCTTGTTTACTCATCTTGTTAATTACAAATTACGAATTACCAATTACTGATGTTACGGATTATGAAGGAAAGGGAGCCTTCTTCATTATATTGTGGCACAAAGATAGCTCTTTTGGCAATAAAACGTTATCTTTGTCCCGTGAAATTCTATGGGTGGCAAGGTGTTTCCGTCATCTGCCTCCCGCTATTTGTAATTAGTAATTTGTAATTGATTGATAGAAATGAGAGCATTACTTCCCGTTTATTGCCGTCCGCTGGGTTATTTCATCATAGCTCTGGCGTTGTTCCTTCCTTTCATATTCCTATTGTGGGGAAAAGTGACAGATGCCAACTTGCTGTTTTACAAGGAATGCTCCAAACTCCTGATGATGATGGGGGCACTGATGATAATCTTTGCCTTGACGAAGAACGAGAATAAGGAGATAGAGCAGGTGCGCAACAAGGCCACGCGCAATGCCATCTTTCTGACCGTTCTTTTTATCTTCGGCGGTATGCTCTACCGGGTGGCGCAGGGTGACCTCCTTTCGGTCGATTCTTCTTCTTTTCTCATATTTCTTATATTGAATGTGCTTTGCTTGGAATTTGGTATAAAGAAAGCGACAGTTGATAGATTATTTAAGCGGAATGGTCGATAAATAAAGCAAATCGTCATGTGGGGCATTAAACCTTTTGCCCGGAAGTCTGTCAAATGAAACAGTGAATAAAAGGCATTGCTCATTTAGAATAGACAAAGAATAGACACATGAAGAAAATTATCACGGGGATGGCGTTGCTGTTGGTAACAACGCTGTCTGCATTTTCACAGACCAAAAACATTACGGTATCGGGCCGTGTCGTGGAGGACACCAAGGAGCCTGCGATACAAGCTACCGTGCAGTTGCTTTTGTTGCCAGACAGTGTTCAGGCATCGGGTACGGCCACTACGGCACAAGGTTATTTCACTCTTCCCAAAGTCAGTGCGGGTAAATACGTGCTGAAGGTTTCCTACATCGGATTCAAGAGCCAGTACATCCCTTTACACCTTTATGCTACGACAACTGCCAAGAACGTGGGTACACTGACACTGGAAACGGATGCGGTGATGCTGGCCGAGGCTGTGGTTACGGCAGAAGCGCCGCAAGTGCAGGTGGTGGAAGATACACTGGTATATACCTCATCTGCCTATCGTACCCCCGAGGGAGCCATGCTCGAGGAGTTGGTGAAGAAGCTGCCCGGTGCGGAGATTGACGACGAGGGTAATGTGAAAATCAACGGTAAGGACTTGTCGAAGATTATGGTCGACGGCAAGGAGTTCTTCGGTGGAGACGTAAAGACCGGTTTGAAGAACCTGCCGGTAGATATGATAGAGAAGCTGAAAACCTACGATAAGAAGTCCGATTTGGCACGTATCACCGGTATTGACGACGGTGAGGAGGAGACGGTGCTCGACCTGACCGTAAAGAAAGGCATGAACCAGGGTTGGTTCGGTAATGCCGACGTGGCCGGAGGGACGGAAGACCGCTATATGGGCCGCTTTATGCTGAACCGCTTCGTGGACAAAACCCAGGTGTCGGTAGTGGGTTCTGCCAATAACGTGAACGACCAGGGCTTTTCGGGCGGTGGCGGTCCTCCGCGCTGGCGCAGGAACAACGGACTTACTGCAACGAAAATGCTGGGTGTGAACTTCGCTACCCAAACCGATAAGCTGGAACTGGGCGGTAGTGCACGCTACAACTATCAGGATGGGGATATTGCAAGTATCGGTTCTACCGAGGACTTTCTGCCGGACGGCAACTCTTACTCCAACTCGAACAGCAGGCAACGTAACAAAGCCAAGAATTTCAATGCCGATTTCCGTATGGAGTGGAAGCCGGACTCGATGACGAATATCATTTTCCGTCCCAACTTCTCGTACGGCAAAACGGACAATCTCTCCAATTCTGAGAGCGGTACGTTCAATTCTGACCCTTACAGTCTGGTGAGCGACCCCAATAACTGGCTGAATCTGGAGAAGATTCTTAATCCGGACGATGACCCGTTGAGGAGTATCCGTATAAATGCTATCAACAGCGGTTCGCTGAACGACAACAAGAGTGTGTCTACGGATGCAACCTTGCAGTTGAACAGAAAGCTGAATGACAAAGGACGCAATGTCACGTTCCGTGGAAGATTCGGTTATACCAATAATGACAACAACCAGTATACGGAGTCGGAAACACATTACTTCCAGTTACTGAATGCTTTGGGAGGAGACTCCATCTTGGTTCGTAACCAGTACATCACTACTCCTACCAAGAACTACAATTACAGTGCACAGCTGACTTACAGCGAACCGATAGCCCGCGCCACTTTCTTGCAATTCAGCTATCAGTTCCAGTACAAGTATAGCGAGAGCGACAAGACGACGTATGATTTGCAGGACTTTCCGGATTGGGGATTGTCAACCCAGCTTCCCACGGGATATGAAGAGCATGCGGTGGATAGTCTGGGTAAGTATGCGGAATACCGCTACTACAACCACGATGCATCCGTGTCTTTGCGCTTTATCCGCGAGAAGTATCAGTTGAGCGCAGGTATGTCGTTCCAGCCGCAGCATTCTGTATTGTCCTATAAGCGCGGCGACTATATGATTGATACCACCCGCAATGTGTTCAACTTCGCTCCGAACCTGGACTTGCGCATCCGTTTCTCCAAGGTGAGCCAGCTGCGTATGACATACCGCGGGCGTAGCAGCCAACCGAGTATGGAGAATCTGTTGCCGATTGTGGACAACTCCAATCCGCAGAATGTACGTATCGGTAATCCGGGCTTGAAGCCTTCCTTCACGCACAACATGCGATTCTTCTATAATACGTATAATGCCGAAAAGCAGCGCGGTATTATGTCGCACGTCAACTTCTCGGCAACGCAGAATAGCATCAGCAATAGCCGTGTGTACAATTCGGAGACTGGTGGATGGACTACAACTCCGAAGAATATCAACGGTAATTGGAATGCGTTCGGCATGTTTGGCTTCAATACGGCACTGCCCAATAAGAAGTATACCATCAACTCCTTCTCCAATGCCAACTATCAGAACAATGTGGCTTATCTGACGTCCGGTAAGGGAGCAGATGCCGTGGAACGGAAGAATACAACCACCAACCTGACGCTGGGTGAACGTCTGAATGCCGCCTATCGTAATGACTGGTTTGAATTCGGCTTGAAC
>NZ_JBCNZM010000192.1:0-7796 GCF_040227615.1 Bacteroides sp. RTP31139st1_H2_RTP31139_211217
GTATTCAAGCGATGCAATGGGCCAAAGAGATATCAAAACTGCCTGACGGCTGCTTTACCATTGCCTTCTTCCCGTGTTCCAGGCATAAAGGGGAGGCATCAGCCACATTGACAGTTAAAGAAGGATGCAGATGGCGTACTCAACTGCCTGAAGAAAGATTCAGTATAGACAGTGACAACTTCTTTCTGTTTACAGACGCAGACGGGGAACCCAAGATGTGCTACCGTATTCTCATCAGGTACATGGGCTTTCCTCAAGATGGTTTCAAACTTCATAAAATAGATTGGTTATGAGTAAAAGCAATCTCAAAATGGTAGGCAACTTCGGTTGCTATCTTGACGATGACAATGTAATATCCTTCCAGATTGGAGACAGGCCAATGGCTTCAGTCCTGGAACCGGACCCGATGTTCCCCCTGAGTGGAGGAAGTCTTCCGGATACGCAGTGGCAGAGCATCCAGGGATTCCAGGTGTGCAGCCGTGGCTTCAACAACATGAAATGCGAGGAAATCGCGTCCGACATAAAGAAGAACCGGCTTCTGCCGAGATTGATTACCAAGCAGGTCAACATGCTGTATGGTCATGGGCTTGCCGTGTACAAGCCGGCAATCGTGGACGGGAAACTTCTGAAACAGTGGGTTGACTGTCCGGAAATCATGGACTGGCTCAACAGTTGGGAACAGCGCGGTCTTGAATCGGGTTATAAGGAAGTGGCCAAGTCAATCATCAAGAACTACTACTATTTCAGGGACTGTTTCGTAAAGTGGCGCTTCACAAAGGGAAAAGCAAGAGGGACGATGCCCGTTGCCGGCCTTGAATCCATGGAGAACAAACATTGCCGGCTGGCCACCACCAAGAAGGATGTGGCGACAGATGTTGTCTACTACCGGGATTTCCGCTACATTGCCGTAGGGCGTTGGGGGTATGGCACTTCCACTTTCCGCATCTATCCGAAGTTTTCCTTTTCGGAGCTTGCCAATTACAGATTCGCGGCCATTTCCCATCACCGGGAAAAATCCGTGGATGAGTTCTACGGTGTAAACGAAACCCATGCCGGTACCAGGTCCTACATCAAGGGTTCCAACGATACGGCTGATTATATCAACTCCTTTTTACGTAATTCGCTTGCCGCCAAGATACACATTGTCATCCCCAATGCCTGGCTTGAGTCCAAGAGGATCCAGATAACCAAACTCTGCGACGAGAATAAACGGCGCAAGAAAAACAATGAGGAAGAACTGATGTACAATGGCATCGTGATTGGTTCGGAATTCAAGGAATCCACCCTGATAAAGTATCTGCAGTCTGAACTGCGCAAGATCTCCCGCTATCTGTCCGGTGCAGACAACCAGGGTAAGGCGTATGCGACAATCAGCTTCAAGAACAGCCAGGGCGAAGAGGAACGCTGGAAGATAGAGACGGTTGATTTGAAATACAAGGAATATATCGATGCCTTGATATCCTATGACAAACGCGCCGATGAGGTGCTGCTGTCAAGCGTGGGACTTGACTCCTCCATATCCAGTGTCAGCAAGGACGGGGTCATATCCAAATCAGGAGCCGATGCGTATTACAACTATCTGATATACATCATGTCACTGACTTCGGAAGACGAAATCTGCTCCGAACCGTTCAATATGGCCATACAGATAAACTTTCCCCATTTATACAGCCAGGGGTACCGTCTTGGATTCTATCGCGAAGTCCCGGCACGCCAGGAAGATGTTTCACCTCAAAACAGACTAAATCAGCAACAGTCATGAGAATATTGGAAGAACTGTTTACCACCATTTCGGAATTTCGGAAGTATGCTCCCTATGCAGAGAGCAATGTCACTTTCGACCAGCTCAATTCGTCTGCCATTTCTGCGAAAAAGCAGATGGTTATCATCCTTACCAAAGATGTCTACACCGATCTGACGGCAGACGAGGGCGAACTGAAGGAGGCCCTGCGTCTTGCTATGGCCAATCTTACCATGGCCAAACAGCTCATTTTTGATGTTGTATCCAAGCGCAAGGATGATGTCGATATATACAAGCATGAGCAGGAAAGCATGCGCAGGTCGTATATCGAGAACTATTATAATGCCATGGATACTGTCATCCAGTTGCTTGACAACAGTCAGACCGTGCCCTCCTGGAAAGAAACGAGATACAAAAAGATGCTTGATGTTCTTAAAATAAAGAGTACGGAGGAGTTCGACATGCTGTATACGATAGACATGTCCTATCTGTTCTTTTTCCGGACCATACCGATCCAGAGCGAAGCGCTGGATGACGGGATATCGGCCTATTTTGAACGGGCAGAGAAAAAGGAGGAGGTATTGCGCCCGCTCAAACGATGCCTCGCCAAGCAGACCATAGCCATTGCCCTGCGGAGATTTGACATTATAGAGTTTCCACCGACAATAAGAAGTCTGTTTGACGAGTCTAAGGCAAGCAGGTCTGGGAAGGATGAGCAGGCCCGCATGCTTGAGTTGTCCGCTTCTCTGCTTGAAGAGGTGAAGCGGGAACTGGCCAATATAGATCTGCTTTTGTCAACGGACAGTTCCGGCTCTGTAGATACGAACACATCCTTTAACCGTCCGGACGACATAATAATGCTGATGCCATGTTGACAATAGATTTTATAGCAAAAGGAATGCAATACAGCATCCCCAATTCCTGGGATGGATTAACTCCTTATCACTTCCAAACACTCATGCGTGATATACAAAGGTTTGCGGAGGGAAAAATATCCGTCGGCATGGTCCGTGCGAATTATGTTTGCCGGATTATGGGATGGAATCTTCAAAAAATAAGGAATACGGATGGATGGGCAAATGTGGCCTGGCTTGCAGAGCAGGTGACATTTCCGTTCACGATTGTCTATCCGGATAATGATGCAGCACTCCAGGAATTGGATTCTGAAACATACAGACTCTGTAAGAAGATACCACCACACCGGTTGCATGGAATAACCATATCCAGGTATCTGGACAGACTGGACTACAAATATGCAGTTGACTCATGTTTCTGCAAACAACTGGTTCCGGCGATACATCTTGAAGATGAAACTTTTTTTGCCTATAATATAGAAACCATGTTCAACCGTCTTACTTGCTCGCTTACGGCACTCCAGTTCATTGAGGCACGTGGTCTCCTTGGATGTCCGAAAGAGCAGCTTCCGTTATTGGCCGCTATCCTTTACTATCCGGACCGGTATTCATCTGCCGGAGCGCATAAGTTGGCACAGAAGTTCACTGGGCTGCCGATGGATGAGCTTATTCCCATAGCCTTCAATTTTCAGGCCTTCATCAATTATCTGTTTACCAAAACTGAGTTCAAGTTGCTTACAGAACTTGAGGAGACCAAAGTTTCTGCCATTTCCACGGGTGCACTTGAGTCTCTGTACAACTTGAGTTCAGACGGGTTTGGGGATATTGAAACCATCGAACACATGAATGTCATCCAGTATTTGACCATCCTCCGGAAAAAAATTATTGATACGGTGCGCAGCCTGCATGCGGCCAAAATGGATAAAGCGGATATTGCGAGAGAAACCAGACTTCCAATTCACATAATAAATGAAATCCTATGATACTTGATTTACTCAGATATTTTGCCCGTTTTCCCCAAAAGGAAGGGGTTGTCTCCATGTTCGCCAACGGCTCAAGTGACTTTGTCCAATATGCGGAACTGCTTGGGCATGTCAAAAAACTCCCGGAACCGATAATGCCCGAACTTGAGAATCTTGTTTTCGGGCAGTCATACGATTACGTAAAGAAGCGCGTCGATAATATTACCGGCAACTATCTGTTCGTGGATTTCGGAGAATTCACATCAAGCCGTGACACACACAACTCCATTCTTGACAGCCAGAAACTTGCAGCTACCATAGCCATGAAAGTTTCGGATTCCGCAGACATGGTTGAGACGGCCATTGCCTCGGAAATGACCTTGTCTCTCCTTGCGGCACTTCGGAAAAGGCTTATTCTCGATTCACGGTCTGAGGATTTGCCATGGCTTGATAAGATATCGGAGAATCATGACATTATCCCTTTTGTCTCATCCGAATTCAAATCCATAGGTTGGACACTCATGTTCAGTTCTGCAGCAACCGATTTGTTCAATGTCAAACCATCCCTTAGTGAGTAGCAAATATCGGGCCATTAAATGGTTCAGAAACTTTTTGTTCATGTTGTTTATTTCCATCCTGGCTGTGGGCTGTCGAAGTTCGCGGTCAGGAGCTACTCCTGATTACTCTTTTCCGTCATCCCTACCACGAGAAATAATCATTTTTTTACTCAAGCTAAACAAAGCTAATACACTGATAATAAACAAGATATTACTACGTTATGCGCGTTAATAGTGTTACCTTAGCTGTACGAAAAATAAAGGATAAAACATTATGAACGAACAAGTTACAAACATTCTTAACCAGAGCATAACAAAGACGGCAAAGATACAGCAGCTCCTTCTTTTAGGTCTGACCCGCCGCCAGGTAGCCGATTTGGTAACAAACGGAAATTACGGTTTCGTGCAGAACGTATATAAGAAAATGCTGGAAGCCGGAAGATTCGGCCAGCAACCGGCCATCGTAGCCTGCCCCGAATTGGACTATACTTTCAACAGACGTTTCGGCATCGAGATAGAGGCATATAACTGCGAAAAGGGAGTTCTTGCCCGTGAACTTCGTGAGGCCGGAATTGCAGTTGCAGTGGAAGGTTACAACCATAACACCCGCGACCATTGGAAGCTGGTTACAGACAGAAGTCTTAGAGGGAACGATACTTTCGAGCTGGTAAGCCCGATACTTGAAGGGGAAGCCGGATTGCAGGAACTTCAGAAGGTATGCTGGGTGCTCGATTATTGCAATGTGAAGGTGAACGACAGCTGCGGCCTTCATATACACATGGACGCTGCAGACTTTACCATTGAAACCTGGCGCAACCTTGCAATAACTTACCGCCGCCTCGAACCGGTAATCGACTCCTTTATGCCGGGTACCCGCCGGAACAACAGATATTGCAAATGCCTTACCGGAATTTCAGAACGCAGTATAACGGAGGCAGAGAACATCATGCAGCTACGTTCAGCCTTTGGAAACGACCGCTACCACAAATTGAACCTTGAGGCTTACGCACGCCACCGCACAGTTGAATTTCGCCAGCATTCGGGTACCACCAATTTCACAAAGATGGAAAATTGGATACGGTTTGCCGCCAACATGATTACCTTTGCAAAATACGGCATGGTGAATTCGGGATGCCCGCTTTCAAATATCCCCTTTCTGACAGCCGACCAAAAAGTATTTTTCAAATTGAGAACCAAAAAATTAGCATAATATGATGACAACTTACACTTTGCAGGATGGCGGTATAATTGCCGCCTCCTGCCCTGCAGACTTTGTAACCAAACTCCGTGAAAGCAGCCGTTTCGACAGTGAATGTACCGACCAGGAATATATGTACCATTTCGCCGACCGTTTCCATGACCAGACGGGGCATGTAGTCCGAGCTGATACCCCGGAGCATTTTTTGGAGGATTTGCTTTCCAACGGGTATATGAAAGTAGAATAATCCCCTCCAAACAAAAGAAGGCTTCCAACTTGTGTGAAAGCCTTCTTTATATTGATGTGGTCGGTAGAACGAAAAATCCCCGTAGCGGTTCATACTACGGGGATAAGTTGTCATAAAACGTCTCTCAAGATATGGAGAGTGAACCTAATTGTTTGCTTATATCCTGGAGAGCGAAGTTGAATGTCTCCAAATCCTTTTTGCTGAGCGTATAAACTTTACCCCTAACTTTGCTGCCATTGATACGTTGGCTAAGCCATGCGGTACTTTTACCGAAATACTTCTTGGCAATGTATCCCAATGGAATGATTTCCGTATAGGGAGCTATTTGTTGCTTCAATGTGATATAGTTGTTCAATTCTTCAGCTTCTGATGAAACCTCCTTGTAGCCATTGATTAGGAAATCGGCTATTGCATCAACATCTTTTTGATCTGTGTATTTACTGGTTATTTCATCAGAGAGAGCAACATATTTCTCCATGGCATCCGGTGTGCCGGAGTGAGCGATTTCATGCAATTTCTTCAAATCATCTTTAAGTGCCATAAGCTTATTGTTTTGTGCTCCCCTTATGGGGAGCTTGTTTAACTTCATTTTTCCAATTCTTTCAAAACCTTTTCTAAAAGTGCTATCTGTTTGTCTGTTTCCAGTTTTGCATCCAAGAGTTCATCCATCTTCTGCCTACTCATTTGGTTTCCTGCATTCTTGAAAGTGTGTTCATACATTTTAGATAACAATTTTAACTGGGTAAGCTTTGCAACCAGTTGCATTTTTGTTTCTTTTTCCATATCTCTTTGTTTTAATGACAATGCAAATATACATAAATATTTCTTTATGCACAAATTCCATAAAGAAAATTTTATGTATTTCTTCTTTATTGAACAAAAATGCATTTTCTGCACATGAAAATTTTAACATGTGCAGAAATGGAGTATATTTGCACTTATAGGAAGCCTATCAAGAGTCCTATTATCAGACCTGATAAAAAGCATATCATGATGATGATTGGAAGCCAGCTGATAGATTCTTTCAATAAGTTGAAATCCGTACATACTTTATTGATTCTATCCTCCAATTGAGTTAATTTGTATTGGTCTTGCATAACTTCTTTCTTTTATTCCAAAAATAACCTTTTTCTTTTGCCATTTCAAATAAAACTCCCATTTTTGTAGTGCCCAATAAATGATAGTATAGAACGTATAATAAATATGAATCCCTTTTCAAGATATAATCCGTAAAATCGGGTTAAGGTTTATACTATAACCTTTGGGCATGTCTTGATAAGGGATTCGCCATTTTTATTATGGAACTCAAATCATTTATTAAAAGTACCATTACACAAATAGTGGAATCGATTGAGGAACTCAATGCGGAATTGTCGAGTGATACTGTTATAGTGAATCCAACAGATGTGAAGAAAGCTGATACACCTTTTATCAATAAGAACTATAAAACTCATTCTATTTCAAATATTGATTTTGACTTAACAGTCTCAATCACTGATAATGCAGAAACTGGAGCTAAAGTAGGAGTAATGGCAAGTGTGATAGGTTTGGGAGCATCTTCAAAGGAAGGTACGCAGAATGTATCTATTAGTAAAATTCGCTTTAATATTCCTGTCATGTTACCTTCAAGATGTCCCTATGAAGAGAACCTTGTAAAATAAATCGGTAGATAAATTCAGCTTCTTCGTGAGGACTATAGCCGGTTCCTCTGTAGGCTTCTGTAGCATATTTCACGCAGCGTTCACGTAACTTGCGTTCGTATCTTTTCTTGAAGTACTGGATAATGATTTTCATAATGACTTTCTTTTGCTACAAAAATAACCTTTTTCTTTTGCCATTCCAAAAACTTTTGCCATATTTGCAGTGCTGTAACAGTTGGTTGAGCTGTTTTTTCAACCCCGACCGGACAAACGGCTATTTGTCCAAATACGAATTTGGGCTTTTTTATGCCCATAGGTTTGCTCCAGACATGAATGTCGCCAGCAAATTCATATACGAACAAGAAGACATTGCGTAAAGTATGATGCATATACTTATACGGCTATCATTCCCGAACATTTATTCCAACGCTTCGGCGGGGTTGAATCAACTGTTGCAGCAACGGGTTTGGTAGCCGTTCTTTTTTTCTGCCATTTGCTGTAACAGTGTAAGCATTCGAAGAAATGCACCTTTTACACTTTGAGGTTTGGTTGTAGCTTTGCGGCAGTGAATACAATCAAACCTCAATTATTATGAAC
>NZ_JBCNZM010000193.1:0-7747 GCF_040227615.1 Bacteroides sp. RTP31139st1_H2_RTP31139_211217
GGTTGTATTATGTGCGGAAGCACAGCAGTTGCGGAAGGAAGCTTTCGGCTTGCTGAATCTGGATTATCCGGGATTGGAGAAAGTGAAAGCCGCATATGACCGACAACAATGGGACGAGGCAGCCAAAGCCTTATTGGACTATTATCGCCAACGTACCGGCATAGGACACCCTGATATCGATATGCAGAATATCAAGATTTCCAAGGAAGAACAGAAATGGGCGGATGATGCCTTGGAACATACGTTTTTTGTGCATAAAGGCTATCAGCCTTCTTATAATTACGGCAAAGATATCAACTGGCAATATTGGCCGGTACAGGACAATGAGTTGCGTTGGCAATTGCATCGCCACAAATGGTTCACCCCAATGGGTAAGGCATATCGAATCTCTGGAGACGAGAAATATGCCAAAGAATGGGCATACCAATATATGGATTGGATTAAAAAGAATCCTCTGACAGAGGTAGAGAAAGAAGAATACGAACTGGTCAGCGCAGGCGAGGTAAAGGGAAATGCGGAAAATGTACGTTTTGCATGGCGTCCTCTGGAGGTGAGCAACCGTTTACAGGATCAAACGCTGCAATTTCTGTTGTTCGTTTCTTCGAAGGCCTTCACGCCGGAGTTCTTGACTGAATTTCTGATTAATTATCACCGGCATGCACTGCATATTCTTGGCAATTACTCGGATCAGGGTAACCACTTGTTGTTTGAAGCTCAGCGAATGGTGTATGCAGGTGCGTTTTTCCCCGAATTTAAGGAAGCAGGCGAATGGCGAAAAAGTGGGATAAGCATTTTGAACCGCGAAATTAAAAAACAAGTCTATCCGGATGGCGGTCAATATGAATTGGACCCACATTATCATCTGGCGGCAATCAACATTTTCTGCAAGGCTTTGCGCATGGCGGATGTTAATGGCTTCCGTCAAGAATTTCCCACCGGATACGTGAATACGGTCAAGAGTATGATTGAATTTTATGCCAACATTTGTTTTCCGGATTACAGCAATCCCTGTTTCAGTGATGCCAAGTTGGGAGACCGTCCGGCAGAAATCCGTAATTATCAGGATTGGCTCAAGCTATTTCCTGATTGTGAGTGGATTCGTTATTATGCCACAGAAGGTCGTGAAGGCACTCCCTTGCCCAACCTTTCTCACGGTGCGCTGACTTCCGGTTTCTTTACTTTCAGAAACGGCTGGAAACAGGATGCTACCGTAATGGTTGTAAAGGCCGGTCCCAAAGGGGAATGGCACTGCCAGCCGGACAATGGAACTTTTGAGTTTTGGTTCAATGGCCGGAATCTCTTCCCGGATAGTGGCTCCTACGTCTATGCCGGTGATGATGAAGTAATGAAACTTCGTAATTGGTTTCGCCGGACAAGTTCTCACAATACGTTGACATTGGATGGGAAAAACCTGCAAACAACCCAGTCTGTCACCAAACTATGGAAGCCCGAAGGCAATGAGCAGATTCTGGTGACTGAGAATCCGCATTATGATGGTTTGAAACACAGACGTTCTGTTTTCTTTGTAGACCAATCTTATTTTGTAATTGTAGATGAAGCCGTGGGAAACGCCCAAGGAGTAGTGAATCTGAACTACCATTTGTGTGAAGGTACTGTAAATATAGACAGAAAGAATAATATGCTGACTACAGTTTATGACGGCCCAAGCAACGTGAAACTGCAATGCTTTGCCGAGAAGAAAATTTCAATGAAAGAAAAAGAAGGCTGGCGTTCAACTGCCTATCGTTTACGAGTACCCCGTACAACTGTATCTTTTGATATAGATAAAAAGGATTCGGACGCTGTACGTTACATAACTATTCTTTATCCGTCGAAAAATACAGCTTCCTTCCCTATATTCAAAGCTAAGTTCCTGAACAAGGCATTTGACGAAAATGGGGTGAAAATAGAAATATCTGTTGGCGGAAAGAAACGTCAATTGGAATATAAACTATAATAACCCGTTGGCGGAATTAATTCATTACCGCTGCGGAATGACTGCAATGATACTTTAATGGTTTGTTGTAATATATTGAAGGTATGAATCTGCTTTGTAATATTTTGATTATCAGTACCTATTGGATGCATTGCATTCAGTATACGATTGAACCCTATTCAGTATACGACTGAATGGCATTCAATATACGACTGAATTAGGTTCAGTATACTGCTATTTCTTGCATCTGTATTATTTGTAAGGAATGCAGATTGCTGTTCCGTGCCTTATTGCAGTTCACAATCGTCCGGATTTTCTTAAATTCCGCCAACGGGTTATAAAAGATTTTTATAATGAATCGTTTATCATACATATTTCTGCCTTTGACTGCCATCGGAATGTCCGCTTGCAGTTCCGGCAAAGAGGAAGTGAAACGTCCGAATATCATCTTTATGATGACGGACGACCATACTACGCAAGCTATGTCATGTTACGGTGGACGTTTCCTTCAGACTCCCAACATGGATAGGATTGCCAATGAAGGTGTTCGTATGGACAATTGTTATGCGGTCAATGCTTTATCCGGCCCGTCAAGAGCTTGTATCCTGACGGGCAAATTCAGCCACATCAATGGATTCACAGACAATGCCAGCACTTTCGATGGTAACCAACAGACCTTCCCTAAATTGTTGCAGGCCGCCGGTTACCAGACTTCAATTGTCGGCAAATGGCATCTGATTACCGAGCCTCAGGGATTTGACTATTGGTGTATCCTGACCGGACAACATGAACAGGGGGATTATTACAATCCCGATTTCAACGAGAACGGAAAGCAGATTGTAGAGCAGGGCTATACAACTGACGTTATTACAGACAAGGCTATCGAATATCTGGAACACAGAGACAAAAGCAAGCCTTTCTGCATGATGTATCACCAGAAAGCCCCTCACCGTAACTGGATGCCCGCTCCTCGTCATTTGGGAATGTTCAACAATACCGTGTTTCCCGAACCTGCCACGCTTTTCGATACATACGAAGGCAGAGGCTCTGCTGCTATAGAACAGGATATGTCCATCGAGCATACATTGACCAATGACTGGGATCTGAAACTACTGACCCGTGAAGAAATGCTGAAAGATACGACCAATCGCCTCTATCAAGTCTACAAGCGTATGCCGGCTGATGTACAAGATAAGTGGGATTCGGTATACGCCCAGCGTATTTCAGAATACCGTAGCGGCAACTTAAGAGGGAAAGAACTGATCAGTTGGAAGTACCAGCAATATATGCGCGATTACTTGGCAACTATTGTAGCTGTGGACGAAAATATAGGAAGGTTGCTCGGCTATCTGGAGAAAAACGGTGAATTGGACAATACAATCATAATCTATACTTCGGACCAGGGTTTCTTTCTGGGCGAACATGGCTGGTTCGACAAGCGCTTTATGTATGAAGAATGCCAGCGCATGCCATTGGTTATCCGTTATCCGAAGGCCATCAAGGCGGGGAGTGTATCGAGCGCTATTGCCATGAATGTGGATTTTGCTCCTACCCTGCTGGATTTTGCCGGAGCAGATATACCAGCAGATATTCAGGGACAGTCTCTCAGGACCATTCTGGAGAATGGGGGGAAAACACCGGCTGACTGGAGAAAAGCCGCCTATTATCACTATTATGAGTATCCGGCAGAGCACTCGGTTAAAAGGCATTACGGCATTCGTACCGCTGACTTCAAGCTGATTCACTTCTATAACGATGTGGACGAATGGGAAATGTATGACTTGAAGAATGACCCGAGTGAACTGAACAGTGTGTTTGGTAAACCGGAGTATGCCGACAAACAAGCGGAACTCATTTCATTGCTGAAAAAGATTCAAAAACAGTATAAGGATGATGACCCCGATGAAAAGGTCAAAGAGTTATTCAAAGGTGACAGACGATTGATGAAAAACAGATAATCTAAATTTAAATTATGGACAGAAGAAATTTTTTAAAGCATACCGGCTGGTCTCTTGTCGGGCTGGCCGCTTCCGGTAGCCTATTATCTGCATGTCAGCAAGGAACTGCCGCAGGAAAGAAAGTCATGCCCTCTGCCAGTAATCTGAAGTATTTCTGGGGAGATTTGCATAATCATTGTAACATAACCTACGGTCATGGCGACATGCGTTCTGCATTTGAGGCTGCCAAAGAACAACTGGATTTTGTATCTGTCACTCCTCATGCCATGTGGCCGGATATTCCCGGAGCCGATGATCCCCGTCTGAAGTGGGTGATCGATTATCATACCGGTGCCTTCAAGCGTTTGCGAGAGGGAGGTTATGAGAAATATGTCGCCATGACCAATGAATACAATAAGGAAGGAGAATTCCTGGCTTTTGTTGGTTATGAGGCGCACAGCATGGAACATGGCGACCATGTGGCTCTGAATTATGATTTGGACGCACCGCTGGTGGAATGTACTTCCATTGAAGACTGGAAACGGAAAGCTCGCGGACATAAGGTATTCATAACTCCGCATCACATGGGATATCAGACTGGCTATCGCGGATACAACTGGAACTTCTTTACGGAAGGAGACCAGACCCCGTTTGTAGAGATGTATTCGCGCCATGGACTGGCAGAAAGCGATCAGGGAGATTACAGTTATCTGCATGACATGGGTCCTCGCCAATGGGAAGGTACTATTCAATGCGGATTGGAGCAAGGTAAAAAATTCGGTATTATGGGTTCGACCGACCAACATGCAGGTTATCCGGGAAGTTACGGTGACGGTCGCATAGGTATCCTTGCGGAATCATTGAGCCGTGATAAAATCTGGGATGCCATGAAGAACCGTCATGTATGCTGTGCCACCGGTGATAAAATCAATATAGATTTTCGTTTGAATGATGCGTTCCCGGGCGATGTCGTACGGGGAAACAGTCGCCGCATTTATCTGAATGTGGAGGGAGGTAGCTGTATTGATTATATTGACATCGTTAAGAACAGAAAGTGTATTGCTCGTTTAAGCGGTCCGTTGTTGCCCGAGATGCCGGAAGGAGATATGGTACGCTGCAAGGTAAAAGTTGATTTCGGTTGGAACCGCGAAGAGCAGTATGTGCATTGGCAAGGAAAGCTGTCCATAAATAAAGGAACTATCAATGCTGTGGAACCTTGCTTCCGTGGCGCCGCTTTCACTTCTCCGCAACCGGGAGAATCTGAGTTTGAGACAAAAGTTAACCGTATTGTGTCTGTTACAAGTAAGGATGCAGAGTTGGATATGTACAGTTCCAAAAACCCCAATACCACGACTCCTGCCACGCAAGCTGTCATTCTGGATGTGACTATGCCTAAAGATGGCGTGATTACAGCCGAATTCAATGGCAAGAAATTTGAGCATTCGTTGGGTGAACTTTTGGAAGGTTCCCGTTCACATTTCATGATAGGGTGGCTCAGTGAGGCTATTCTCTTCAACCGTGCAATGCCGGAAAGTTGCTTTACGGTTGAGCATTATATGGAGGATACCCAACCCGAAAGAGATACGGACTATTACTATGTCAGGGTTCGCCAGCGTGACCAGCAATGGGCATGGAGTTCTCCTATATGGGTAGAAAGAACATAATGTTTCCTTATTTGATATAATAAACTATGGAATATGCAATTGGCATTGATTTAGGTGGTACATCTATAAAATATGCTTTGGTGGATAAAGCGGGTAATTCTTTCTTTGAGGGAAAATTACCCTCTTTTGCTTCTGTTTCAGCTGCAAAAGTAATAGAGCAGTTGATAAAAGCTGTCATGTTGTTAAAAGATGAAGCTGCCAAACAAAACTGGACAGTATTGGGCATTGGGCTTGGTACACCCGGAATTGTAGATGAGACGAACCGTATCGTATTGGGAGGTGCAGAAAATATTATCGGTTGGGAAAACATAGATGTGGCTTCTCTTTTGGAAGAACAGATGAAACTACCGGTAGTCGTTGGAAATGACGCCAACCTGATGGGGTTGGGGGAAGCGAAATATGGTGCAGGGAGGGGGTGTACCCACGTGGTGTTTCTGACAGTGGGAACCGGCATCGGTGGAGCCGTCATCATTGATGGCAAATTATTCAACGGCTATGCCAATCGGGGTACGGAGCTGGGACACGTGCCATTGATTGCTAACGGTGAACGTTGTGCCTGCGGAGCGATCGGCTGCCTGGAGCATTATGCCTCGACTTCTGCTTTGGTAAGGCATTTCAGCACGTTGGCTAAAGAGCGGAATCTGAGTTTTGATATGGAAATAAACGGAGAACTAATAGTCCGCCTGTATCATGAAAATTTTCCGATGGCTGTTGAATGCATGAGTGAACACTTTTACTATTTGGGAAGAGGAATTGCCGGATTTGTCAATATATTCAGCCCTCAACGGATTGTATTGGGAGGAGGGGTTACAGAATCCGGTATTTTCTATTTAGAGAAAATAAGGGAAGTGGTTCGAGAGCATGTTATAGCCGATTGTGCCTTAAATACAGAAATTGTAGCCGCATCATTGGGTAATAAAGCCGGATTTATCGGAGCGGCATCATTAATCTTAAAATGAACGATATATCATGAAAAGTAACAAGAAATGGAGTATGCTGACATTAATCATGATGTTTTGGTTTACTATTTCATTCATTACGAATATTCTCGGGCCGTTAATCCCCGACATTATCCATAACTTTGAACTGAAGGATCTGGCAATGGCAGGGTTTATTCCGACCTCTTTTTTCTTGGCCTATGCCATCATGTCGATACCGGCAGGTATATTAATAGATAAATATGGAGAAAAGCCGGTGCTATTTACCGGCTTCCTAATGCCATTTATAGGTACTACCTTGTTTGCATGTTTCCCTTTTTACCTGATACTGCTTCTGTCTTCTTTCATCATTGGTTTGGGAATGGCCATGTTGCAAACTGTAATCAACCCTTTGCAACGTGTTGTCGGCGGAGAGGAGAATTATGCGTTTATAGCAGAGTTGGCACAGTTTGTATTCGGAGTAGCCTCTTTTATCAGTCCCTTGGTTTACACTTGGCTGATACATGCACTGGAACCGGAAGTTTATCAGCAGGGACAGAACTTTTTGCTGGATATTCTGGCAAAAGTTACTCCGGTTACTCTTCCCTGGGTTTCTCTGTATTGGGTATTTACAGCACTGTTGTTGGCTATGCTGCTCGTTGTGTCATTCGTTCATTTTCCGCGCATTGAATTGAAAGATGATGAACGCAGTGGTTCCTCCTCTTCCTATAAAAAATTGTTCCGTCAAAAATACGTATGGCTTTTCTTTTTGGGAATCTTCTGTTATGTCAGTACAGAACAGGGTGTCTCTATTTTTATGAGTACCTTCTTGGAACAGTATCATGGCATTGATCCAAAAACTGTCGGTGCACAAAGTATCAGTTATTTCTGGGGTTCGATGACCGTCGGTTGCCTATTTGGTATGTTCTTGCTGAAGCTGATAGACAGTAAACGTCTCCTACAAATATCAGGACTGCTTTCCATGAGTTTACTCTTGATCGCATTGTTCGGTTCTGCAAAAGTTGCGGTATGTGCATTTCCGGCAATCGGTTTCTGCATTTCAATGATGTACTCCATCGTATTCTCACTGGCTCTGAACACAGTAGCCCAGAATCACGGTTCTTTTGCCGGTATTCTTTGCTCCGGAATTGTGGGAGGCGCAGGAGGTCCGCTGTTTGTCAGTCTGCTATCCGATACCACTTCATTACGCATAGGAATGCTCCTTATCTTGGTTTTCATGGGATATATTACGTTTATCGGTTGTTGGGCACATCCACTGGTCAACAATAAGAC
>NZ_JBCNZM010000194.1:0-7677 GCF_040227615.1 Bacteroides sp. RTP31139st1_H2_RTP31139_211217
AAGCTTTCGTTTTGAAGTCATAATAGTAACACATTTATTAGTTTGTAAATGTGTCTACCTATATCAGGATAAGACAGTCCGTTCTTATTTCATAATGTGGTTTATTAATTCTTCCGGTGAAAGAGGTGTGATACCAAAAATATAGCTTTGACCAGACTGAAATGGTTCAGTCAGTTCAAAGTTCTCATAAGCGATACCACCAGGTATCGGAGATTTACTTGCCCAATAAGAATAACGACCAATCACAACTCCTTCTAACTCATTACTTGGATTGGAACAATACCAATATTGCGTTGCTTTTTTACCAGTATATTTCCAATGTGTATGTGTATCTTCAGCATATACAGCTTTTGTAGGGTCTTTCTCATCAGGTGACGCTATAAACCATACACCTCCATTTTTATCTTTTATCATTTCTGCCACTGGAGTATGGTTATGTTCTGTGAAATTAGAATCTTTATAGCTCGGCCATAATTGGCCGGCTTCTTTCGTTTTACCATCTGCGAGATGTAATGTCCTAAGTCTTGCTTTGTTTCCCATAGTAGCTGTGAGTATAAAACGATTTAGCTCATCTGATTCTTCCGTGGTATACGTAGTTAATTCAAACTCATAAGGCTTTCCTTCTGTGAATTTAGTCCGGACATAAATATCCGCACCATTATCAAAAGTTTCACAAAAGAAATACACAGTAAGTGTTTCAACTCCATTTTCCTTTGCTATTACTCCGTGAGCTGGATAATATTGATTTGGGAATGAGGGAGCTTCAGGAGTATTCCCACTCCAAAAACGTTTTCCACGAACATTATCAAGTTGACTCCATTCCAATTCTGAGAGCCCCCTATTATTTTTTGCTTTATCAATTGGTTCAAAAGCAATGAAATTGGTAACAACAAATTCATCATGTTCTAAATAAGGTGTATAGATACGAATTAGCCCACGTGGACCTCCTAATGGAGCAATTCCTATTCGGATACCATTTGCAAATCCCCAAATGGGTTGTGCTTTTGTATTTTGAGCAGGTTGTAACCATATTCCATTTTTTTCCGGAGTTGCTAAAGTTTCCGGAGCTATTTGTAGGTTAGTCTGTCCATAAAGGTAGTGTATTCTGCATGCAAAGAATAAAAGTGTAAATAGAATCTTGGTTTTCATGATTTTAAAAGTTTAAAATTAATTTTTATGTGTCGTTTATGGTAGTTCATATCGTTTTTAGCATGATTTGATACTGCAAATATAAAAATGTTATAACGAATTAGCAAAATAATTTGCAGATTTAATTTTTATGTTTATATTTGCATCGTGAGAATACGATAAGTGCTACTGATTCAAGAGGTAACCTAAAAGTATAATACTATTATATAGCAAAAACGTTACACAAATATATGTCGTCACTAAAAAAAATATCGCTGAAGGATATTGCTGAAGCTGCAGGCGTTTCAACAGCATTGGTTTCGTTCGTTTTGAATGGGAAAAAGAAAGAGTATCGCGTGGGAGAAGAAACTGCCCAACGCATATTGAAAATTGCCAATGAAATGAACTACCAGCCTAATCTTGCGGCCAAAAGTCTTCGTAGTGGCAAAACAAAAACAATAGGATTAGTGGTTTCTGATATTTCCAACCCATTTTTCTCTCAATTAGCGCGTGTATTGGAAGATGAGGCAACCAAACGGGGATATACCGTACTTTTTGGAAGTTCAGATGAGGATAAGGATAAGATGACCCGTGTTGTTAGTAACCTTATTAATAAAGGGGTAGATGGACTCATCATTGTTCCTTGTGACAATTCTGAGAAATCCATCGCTTCACTTGTGAACAATAATATCCCTATTGTTTTGTTCGACCGCTATTTTCCGGAAATCAATGTCAGCTATGTGGCGTTGAATAACTTCAATGCTTCCTATATATCAACCAAACATCTTTTGAATGCAGGCTATAACGCTCCTTGTATGGTGGCTTATGATGTCAACCTTATCCATATGAAAGAGCGTATCCGTGGTTATAAAAAGGCTATGGATGAAGCCGGTAAGAGAAACTTGGCTAACGTGGTCTTTTTGAGGCAGGATGCTCCCAGAAAGTCCGCAGACCGTTTGTTGCCTAAAATGATTGATGGCGGTGTAGACGCTTTTCTTTTTGCCACCAACATGATTTCATTGGCTTGTTTATATACAATAAAGGACATGGGAGAGGGAATTATTGGTAAAATAGGTTTAGTGGGTTTTGACGGTAATCCGGTATTTGACTTTTTTGATGCCCCTATATCCTATATTCAGCAGCCTATAGATGTTTTAGTACAGAAAGCACTTGAAATACTGATAGATATCATTATTAACGGTAATACAGTGCAGTCTGTGCTTGCCGAGGGAGAATTTATTGAAATGGCTCCTTAGGAGAGCTGTTTTTTTTACATGATAGCTTAATCGATTTAGTTAATTTTTATATTAATCTCAATAAAATCAGTTGAACCATGAGAAATTCAAGATTAATCGGTGGAAAGCCGAAAATTGGTATCAGACCTATTATTGACGGTCGTCGTGGAGGTATCCGTGAGTCATTGGAGGATATGACTATGGCCATGGCCCATAAAGTGGCCGAGCTTTATTCTTCTGTCTTACGTCATAGTGACGGCACTTCCGTAGAGTGCGTCATTGCAGATACAACTATTGGTGGAGTGGCTGAAGCTGCCATGGCGGCTGAAAAATTCCGTAATAGTGGAGTCGGTGTTGTACTTTCTGTAACTCCTTGCTGGTGTTATGGATTCGAAACTATTGATATGGACGGAGAAATGCCAAAAGCCATCTGGGGCTTTAATGGTACAGAACGTCCGGGTGCGGTTTACCTGGCTTCAGCATTGGCAAGCCATACACAGAAGGGATTGCCTACTTTTGGCATTTACGGACGTGATGTACAGGAGGTGACCAATATGGAGATACCGGAAGATGTACAGGAAAAATTGTTGCGTTTTGCCCGTGCAGGTATAGCTGTGGCTACAATGAAGGGGAAATCCTATCTTTCAATCGGCAGTGTATCCATGGGCATTGCAGGCTCTATTCCCAATCCTGATTTCTTCCAGGAGTATTTGGGCATGCGTAATGAGTATGTGGATGCCAGTGAGATAGAACGTCGTGTTCAGCTGGGCATTTATGACCATGAAGAGTTCGCACGTGCCATGGCATGGACAGAAAAGTATTGCAAGAGTAATGAAGGGACAGACTTTAATCCGGAACATCTAGTATATTCCCGTGAAGAGAAAGATGCCCGTTGGGAATATGTGGTAAAAATGACCCTTATTTTCCGTGATATGATGATTGGCAATCCGAAATTGGCTGAAATGGGGTTCAAGGAAGAGTCAATGGGACACAATGCGATTGCCGCGGGTTTCCAGGGACAGCGCCAGTGGACGGATTATAAGCCTGACGGTGATTTTTCAGAAGCTATACTGAATACTTCTTTCGATTGGAACGGTATCCGTGAAGCGTTTACTTTCGCTACGGAAAATGATACGCTGAATTGTACTTCAATGCTCTTCAATCATCTATTGACCAATACTGCACAGATATTTGCGGATGTGCGTACTTATTGGAGTCCGAATGCCATAGAACGGGTAACGGGTAAGAAATTGGAAGGTAAGGCGGCAAACGGTTTCATTCACCTGATCAACTCAGGCTCCTGTACGCTTGATGGGACAGGCTGCCAGACACGTGACAATAAACCGGTAATGAAGCCTTTCTGGGAAATTACGGAAGAGGAAGTGGAAGCTTGTCTTTCTGCGACCAAGTGGCATCCGGCCAGTCGCGAATATATGCGTGGCGGTGGTTATTCTTCCCAGTTCCTGACCCGTGGTGAAATGCCGGTAACAATGTGCCGTCTGAATCTCGTAAAAGGTCAAGGTCCGGTATTACAGATTGCCGAAGGCTGGACAGTAAACTTGGATAAGGATGTCTTCAAGGCCATCAATGAACGTACTGACCGTACATGGCCTTCCACTTTCTTCGCTCCACGTCTGACAGGTAAGGGATATTTCCGTGATGTATATACCGTTATGAATAACTGGGGGGCTAACCATGGCGCTATCAGTTATGGCCATATCGGTGCTGACTTGATTACTCTGGCTTCCATGCTTCGTATCCCGGTATGCATGCACAATGTTTCTGAGGAAAATATTTTCCGTCCCAGTGCATGGACTGCTTTTGGCGAGGATATGGAAGGCAGTGACTATAGAGCTTGCAAGAATTATGGACCTCTCTATAAATAAAGGAAACAGGCGTTATGTTGAAATCAACCAAACTGAAAAACACTCTGCTGGTAGGTGCAACTGCAATACTTGTATCATGCGGCGGACAAAAAGAAATCAAGATGGGAAGTTATGCTTATGATGCCCAGTTCTTAAAGGACCACGGCATTGAATATACTGAATTGGTATCTGCTGATGGGAATTCTAAAGTGATGGTTATTCCTGCATGGCAAGGCCGTGTAATGACTACTTCTGCTTCCGGCGATGAAGGTGATAGTTACGGCTGGATTAATTATCGTTTCATAAATGAAGGCAAAGTCAGTTCTCAATTTAATCCGGTAGGAGGTGAGGAACGCTTCTGGCTTGGTCCGGAAGGTGGTCCGTTCTCACTTTATTTTAAGGAAGGACAAGAGCAGGTTTATGATAATTGGATAGTTCCTCCGGTACTTGATACTGAAGCTTTTGACATAAAGTCGCAAGACAACAGTAGTATCCGTTTTGTGAAAGATACTCGTTTGACAAATGCTTCCGGTACTACTTTTGATATGAATATTGACCGTACTGTATCGTTGATGGATGCCGGTGAAGTGGCTGCCGATTTTAATATCCAGCTTACAAATGATATGAAAATTGTAGCTTACAAGAGCGAGAATAAGATTACCAATACAGGTGACAAGGCATGGACAAAAGAGGGTGGTCTTGTATCTGTGTGGATGCTCGGCTGTTTTAATCCTACACCGACCACTACTGTATTCATTCCTTATAAGCAAGATGCGGAAGGAACAATTGTGAATGATGAATATTTCGGTAAGATACCGGCGGATAGGCTGATAAAGGAAAATGGTATTATCTATTTCAAGATTGACGGGCTCTATCGTTCCAAGCTGGGATTGCCGGCTTCACGGGCAACGGATATTTGCGGAAGTTATGATTCATCGAAAGGCGTACTCACAATCCTGTGGTGTAGTCTTCCCGAAACTCCTTCAGTCTACGTAAATGGCCAATGGGGACCTCAGGAAGATCCGTTTGCCGGCGATGTAATCAACTCTTATAATGACGGTCCGGTAGAAGACGGTTCTATAATGGGACCTTTCTATGAAATTGAAACGTCTTCTCCTGGTGCGGAGCTGGCTCCCGGTGCCTCATTGGTCCATACGCAAAAGGTGATTCATATACAGGGTAAGGATGAACAATTGGTTCCTATCGTGCAAGATTTATTTGGAGCAGATTTGAATGTAATAAAAACAAAGTTTCAATAGGGTAACTATATAATGGAGAATTCGTATGGAATCAAATAAAATAATACCGAAAGGAATCCTCTTCCCATTCATTCTGCTCACTACTCTTTTCTTTGCCTGGGCTGTGCCGAATAATCTGACAGATACCATGCTTGCAGCTTTCAAGCGCATCATGAGTATGAGTGATTCAAAAACAGCCTGGATACAGGTAGTGTGCTATTTGTTGGGATATGGATGTTGTGCTGTTCCCGGTGCCTTGTTTATCAAGAAATACACTTATAAATCAGGCGTGATGCTGGGGCTTGGTCTATATGCATTTGGGGCTTTACTGTTCTATCCTGCCATGCTTAGCTCGGGAGTGAATGTTGATTTCAGCTTCTTTATGTATCTGCTGGCAATCTTTGTTCTCTTTGCCGGACTTTCAGTTCTGGAGACGTCTACTAATTCTTATGTATTGGCAATCGGTCCTGAAAGTACCGCGACACGCCGTTTGAATCTGTCTCAGGCCTTCAATCCGTTCGGAGCGATTACGGGAGTGGTGATCAGTCAGATTTTCATCCTCTCACAACTGAATGGAATGACGGCGACAGAGCGTGCCCAACTTCCGGCTGAGGAACTGGCCGCCATCCAGGGGCAGGAATTGAATGCTGTTACTACTGCTTATGTGGTACTTGGTCTGGTGATGTTGGTGCTCTTGCTTGCCATCCGGCTTACCAAAATGCCTAATCTTAGTGAAAAAGGTGAAAAAATAGAGTTTGGTGCCACTCTTCGTCGTCTTATAAAGAATAAGAATTATGTATGGGGTGTAATAGCACAATTTTTCAATATTGGTGCACAGATAGCCGTATGGTCATTCGTGATCCGTTATGCTATGGTACAGCTGAATTTTGACGGTGTATTGGCTTCTTTAGGAGATTCTGCTTCTGCAGATGCTGTTGTAAATGCATTACGGGGAGTGGAACCGGTAGCTGCCGCATTCTATAATTGTTGTGAATGGCTTGGATTGAATGATTTGCTGCCACGTACAGCAGAACAGGCTGCAGCTACTTACTATATCATGTCACTTATTCTCTTTGTAGTAATGAGATTCGTATGTACTGCCATGATGAAATATGTGAAAGCTTATAAACTCTTGATAGGACTTGCGCTTCTTGCTGTAATGTGTTGTTTGGGTGCCATGTTCGGCAAGGGCAGTTTCGGCGTCTATTGCCTGATGGGTATTTCCGGATGTATGTCATTGATGTTCCCGACCATTTATGGTTTTGGTCTTACAGGTTTGGGGGATGATACTAAAATCGGCGGTTCATTCATGGTAATGGCTATTGCCGGTGCTGCCGTTCTGACCCAAATTCAGGGT
Source organism: Bacteroides sp. RTP31139st1_H2_RTP31139_211217 (assembly GCF_040227615.1). NCBI lineage: Bacteria > Pseudomonadati > Bacteroidota > Bacteroidia > Bacteroidales > Bacteroidaceae > Bacteroides > Bacteroides sp. RTP31139st1_H2_RTP31139_211217. The sequence goes on from NZ_JBCNZM010000194.1 coordinate 6,824, forward strand.
ATTGTCTCCGACCAGACAGGTAGTATTATGGCTGCATATGCTGTACCGGCCGTTGCTTTTGCAGTGATTGCCTATTATGGGTTCTTCATTGCAAGAAAACAAGAGTTAACAACCAAATAATGCTTTAAACTATGGAATCAAACAAGAAATACGTTATTGGTCTTGATTTTGGTACGGATTCTTGTCGTGCACTGGTAGTGGATACATATACTGGCCGTGAAATGGCTACGGGGGTAAGTTTTTACCCCCGTTGGAAAGCGGGGCTTTACTGCGATGCACACAACAATCGCTATCGCCAACATCCATTGGATTATATTGAATCCATGACAGAGGCTGTACATATAGCCTTATCTGATTTGAAGGAAGAAGAGATTGCTTCTATTTGTGGATTATGTTTTGACACAACTGGTAGTACTCCTGCTTTAACTGATAGGGCAGGAATGCCATTAGCTTTATGTCCCGAGTTTGCAGAAGAACCGGATGCTATGTTTATTCTTTGGAAAGATCATACAGCTGTTCGAGAAGCTGAGCAAATCAACGCACTGATTAATAAACGTAACCTTGATTATTTACTTTATGAAGGTGGTACTTATTCATCAGAATGGGTATGGTCAAAGGTTTTACATATTATCAACACAAACGTCGCTATAAAGGATGCTGCTTATGCTTGGGTAGAACATTGTGATTGGATGACTGGATTAGTAACTGGTAACACTATTCCGGAACAGATCTTTCGTAGCCGTTGTGCTGCTGGACATAAAGCAATGTGGCATGCCAGTTGGGGTCTTCCTTCCGGCGAAGTTCTCGAAGAACTTAATCCGGCCTTGAAGGAAATGCTCCCCCATCTGTTCACA
>NZ_JBCNZM010000195.1:0-7605 GCF_040227615.1 Bacteroides sp. RTP31139st1_H2_RTP31139_211217
CATATAGACTTTTGACACGGATGTTCAGCCCTTTTTTCTCTTTCAGTTGTTCCGCTATATTGTCCAGCTTGAAGGAGGCCAGTCCGGTGCCCAGCGTGAGCTGGCTGTCATTGTAGGCATTGTGGCGGAATTCGAGATTGACGTAATCCGGTTTGTCGTTTTCGCCGGTGGATGCTTCATTGATGACCAGGTTCAGCATGTGCTTCTTATCTTCGTTGTTGCTGTGGTAGAATTGATATTTGATGTTCAGATACTCGCCCGTAATCCATAAATCCGTGGCGTTGATGTTGTCGTCTCCGATACTGTCTGCCTTTTCGGCAGGCATGGAGTAGATGTCTTTGGTCAGAATGTTTTCGATGTGCTTTATTTGGGCATTATATTCGTAGCCTGGAAGTTTCTCTTCCAGTTCGCGGAAGTAGATGAAAGCCCTCTGGCCGTCTATTACGGCATAGTCGTGAACATAGGTTGTGTCACTGGGATATAGTTTACTGCCTTCGTCCAGTGAGAAATAGTAGTCTTTTCCTTCGATGACCTTTACCGTACCTACGGCGAACAAAGTGTCATATTTGTCATCCCAATCGTCCAGGCATGATTGCAATACAATGGCAGTCAGGAATAAAAGCATGGATGCTGCCAATGTCATTCTCAGTTTCTTCATAAGTGGTAGGTTTTAGCTCTTTTTCTGTTTAAAACTTATTTTTGTATTCAAAAAATGCGGTGAAAAGCTAAATACTGCGTAGTATACTGTTAAAGAAATGAAAGTATGATTTTCTTCTCTGCCTGATGCAGTATTTTTGCGCCGATTGCATTTATAGGGTAAACACGTGTTAAAAGAGAGAATGGAAGAACAGGAATTGGCAGAACGCTGTAGGCAAGGAGACAATCTTGCCCGCAAAGAACTGTATGAGCGCTATGCGGGACGCATGCTCAGCGTATGCCTCCGTTATGCAGGTGACCGGGAGACTGCCCAAGACCTGATGCATGACGGTTTTCTGAAACTTTTTGATTCTTTCGATAAGTTCACTTGGCGGGGAGAGGGTTCTCTGCGGGCATGGATGGAACGCGTAATGGTGAATACGGTGTTGCAGTATTTGCGGAAAAATGATGTGATGAATCAGTCATCGGCCTTGGAGAATGCACCCGAAGCTTATGAGGAACCGGAAGGTTCGTCAATAGATGTCATTCCTCAAAAGGTACTGATGCAGTTTATCAGTGAATTGCCTGCCGGCTATCGTACCGTATTCAACTTATATATTTTTGAAGAGAAATCCCATAAGGAGATTGCTCGACTATTGGGAATTAATGAAAAATCCTCTGCCTCGCAGTTGACGCGTGCTAAAGCGACTTTAGCGGCAAAAGTACGTGAGTGGATGAAAAGAAATGATTAAATGAAGGAACGTATGGAAGATGAATTGTGGTTGAAAAAGATAAAGGACAAGCTGGAAGACTATTCCGAACCGCTGCCGGTTGCCGGATGGGAGCGGTTGGAGAAGGAATTGTCCGTTTCCGGAGCTCCGATAACCGGACCGCATAGGATGATACCTTTCCGTCGCTGGGCGGTGGCCGCGGCAGCTGTGTTGCTGGTGGCGGTTTCGTCCGTCAGTCTGTGGCTGTTGCAGAGTCCGGTAGGGAATGAAATGCGGCATACGTCAGTGCCCGCTTTGGCTGTGGCTCCGGACGTCTTGCCGGAACAGACAGTACCTGCCATACGGACTAATTCCATAGAGCCTGCTTATCGGGCACATGGAAATGCATCGGCGCCCAATAAGGAGGCAAGTCACCCTTTGGTTGCACAACATATCAGAATATCGGTTGGCGAAGAACAGCAGGAGGAAATGCTGCCGGTTGAAACTGCAGATGAGGTTGTCGGTATTGGACAGCAGGCGGAAGAACCGGTAGTGGAAGATACGGACCATGAAACTACAATGCAGGCCGAGGAACCGGAGACAAGGGAAGACCGCTATCGTCCGTCAGGCCGGGACAAACTGCATCTTCCGGAAAAAAACAGTTCTGGTAGGGATGCTAAAGGATGGGCGGTTGGCTTGTCCGTAGGAAATACGGGAGGTTTTTCATTGGCGAATGAAGGGGAAGCGAATGTGATGTCGGACTACATGCCTGGAAGTCCTATTTATGGCGGTAACGTAGATTTATCCTCTACGGCCAATGGCATTGTTACTATTCCCGACGGGCAGGAACTGGTTTTTAAGGATGGTATGCCCTATCTGCAAAGACGCGAAAAGAAAATTGCGGATATAGACCATAAACAACCGCTCAGTTTCGGTGTTTCGGTGCGGAAAAACTTGGCGAAGGGTTTCTCTGTGGAAAGCGGGCTGACGTATACCTATCTTGCTTCTGACGTAAGGTATGAGGGCAGCTCGGAAAAGATAAGCCAGAAGCTGCATTATATTGGCATTCCGGTACGGGCCAACTGGAACTTTGTGGATGCAAAGAACTTTACGATGTACGTTTCGGCGGGGGGTGCCATTGAAAAATGTGTGTATGGCAAGATTGGTACTGAGAGTGAGACTGTGAAACCGGTACAGCTTTCTGTCATGGGTGCTGTCGGTGCCCAGTATAACATAAGCAATAGGGTGGGCCTGTATGTGGAACCGGGAGTATCTTATTTCTTTGATGACGGTTCGTCGATACAGACTATACGCAAGGAGAACCCGTGTAACTTTACGTTGCAGGCCGGTATACGTCTTACTTATTGATAGCAGGACAGACATGTTTTTGTCCACTTTCTTGTAGATTCAGAATTTTCTTAATAACTTTCGGCCGTGTTTCTTCGTTGGTGGATGAAGGGACACGGTTTTTTATTGATTGAGAAGAAAGAAAGTAGGTCGGGACATGCCCGGCAATATAACAAACACGTAGTAAAATAGACAAAATGAAGATTAAAAAGAAAGTAGCCTTAAGCGGGCTATTGCTTTGTTGTGCAATCACGGCAAAAGCACAAGTGTGTATTACTCCCCAGGTGGAGCAGCGTGCCAGGGAGTTGGTTTCTCAAATGACGCTGGAAGAAAAAATCGATTACATTTCCGGTCCCAAATCTTTTTATATCCGGGCTGTACCCCGGCTTGGCATACCCGAAATCAGGATGGCCGATGGTCCGCAAGGCATACGTAACAATACTCAAAGTACCTTGTATCCTTGTGGCATCTTGTCGGCTTCGACATGGAACCGTAAGTTGGCTAGAGAGCTGGGACATGGTTTGGCCCGGGATGCAAAGGCCCGTGGGGTAAGTATTCTGTTGGGGCCTGGAGTCAATATCTACCGCTCTCCTCTATGCGGGCGAAACTATGAGTATTTTGGTGAAGACCCTTATTTGACGGGCGAAACTGCTAAAGAATATATCTTGGGAGTGCAGGAAGAGGGAGTTATGGCTACGGTGAAGCATTTTGCGGCCAATAACCAGGAGTGGAGCAGACATCATGCCAGCTCAGATGTGGATGAACGCACGCTGCAGGAAATTTATTTTCCCGCGTTCCGAAAAGCTGTGCAGGAAGCAGGAGTAGGGGCGGTCATGGATAGCTATAATCCGCTGAACGGGGTACATGCCACCGAAAACAGCTGGCTGAACATTGATGTATTACGCAAGCAGTGGGGATTTAAAGGTATCCTGATGTCTGACTGGACATCTGTATATTCCGGTGTGGGAGCCGCTAATGGAGGGTTGGATTTGGAAATGCCCGTCGGTAAATTCATGACCAGGGAAATTCTTATTCCGGCAATAGAGAATGGTATCGTGAAGGAAGAGACCATTGACGCCAAAGTCCGGCATATACTCCAGACATTGATTGCTTTTGGAGCACTTGATACTCCGAGAGAAGATAAATCTATCGATAAAGACAATGCACAGTCTAAGGAAATTGCACTTGACTTGGCGAGAGAAGGAGTAGTCTTATTGAAAAATGATAACGGTACGTTGCCTTACCGGAACGGTAGAACATTGGTAATCGGGCCTAATGCCGATATTATTCCCACAGGAGGAGGAAGCGGATTTATCACCCCTTATTCGGTAGTGTCACTCTATGACGGTATGGTTCAGTTGAAGGGCGGCAGACAGATAGAGCTGCTGTCTGACAGCATTCTTTATAAGGATATGTCCCAACAGATTTATACGGATGGCAGTTTTACGCAAAACGGTTTTAAGGGCGAATATTATAATACTCGTAATCTTACCGGAGAACTCTTTCAAGCTGCCATAGAGCCTGCCATAGACCATGCCTGGAAATACGGTGCACCGTTCGACGGCATGCCGGTAGATCAGTTTTCTGCCCGTTGGACGGGAGTTTACAAGGCTGACAAGGATGGAACTGTCAAGTTCCAGCTGGCTGGCGATGACGGATACCGTCTGTTTGTAAACGATAAGCTGATTACCGGAGATTGGGGGAACCATTCATTCAGTACCCGCAGTGCATTTATGCAGGTCAGTGCAGGGGAGATATACCGGTTGCGTATTGAATATTTTGATAATGTGGGTGAGGCGACTGTCAGTTTCCAGGCAGGAATGATGGATGAGGAGCGTTTGGCCTCTTCACTGAAGCATGCCAGGAATGTTATTGTATGTGCCGGGTTCAACAGCAGTACAGAAGGTGAAGGGTTCGACCGTCCGTTTGCATTGTCATACGGGCAGGAATATCTCATTAATAAAGTGGCTTCACTTCATGATAATGTGGCTGTGGTGGTGAATGCCGGAGGTGGAATAGATTTCCGCAATTGGGGGCAGAGTGTACAAGCTATTTTGATGGCATGGTATCCGGGGCAGGAGGGTGGAAAGGCCCTTGCCGAAATCATTACGGGCAAGCTTTCGCCAAGTGGCAAACTACCAGTCAGCATCGAGGAAAAATGGGAAGATAATCCGGTATATGGTAATTATTATGACAATCGCAATGTACCTCATAAACGGGTGCAGTATGCCGAAGGTGTTTTCGTAGGTTATAGGGGATATGACCGGAACGGAAAGCAGCCGCTCTATCCTTTCGGGTATGGACTGTCATACAGTAGTTTTGAATATAGTAATCTGAGTGTTGAGAAGACGGGGGGAAGCCGGGTTACGGTAAGCTTTGACATCAAGAATACCGGAAAGATGGATGCTGCGGAAGCGGCTCAGGTATATGTGCGGGATGTGGAATGTTCTGTTCCGCGTCCATTGAAGGAGTTGAAAGGCTACGATAAGGTTTACTTGAAGAAGGGTGAAACCAAGCGCGTTCGGATATTGCTGGATGAGGAAGCCTTTGCCTACTATGATGTGGAATCACATCGGTTTGTAGTGGAAAAGGGGACTTTTGAGATTCTGGCAGGTCCTTCTTCAGCTGATTTACCATTGAAGGCAACTGTTGTTTTATGATAAAATAAATATCAAAACAAGAATGGCAGTATGAAAAAGATAATAATACTGATGGTTTGTCTGTGGGGACTTGGTAACACCTTTACCTCGGCACAAACTACGGAGAAGGAGAAATTCATCTCAAGCTTGATGAAGCAGATGACGCTGGATGAAAAGATAGGCCAGCTTGCACAATGCACCTACCGAGGGAATTTTACCGGACCCGACGGTGGAAATATTCCTAAAGAAGAGTATGTCCGGCAAGGCAGAATAGGCTCTATGCTGAATGTGATAGGAGTAAAGGATATACGCCGTTATCAAGAGTATGCTTTGCAATCGCGTTTGCGCATTCCTTTAATTTTCGGACTGGATGTTATCCACGGCTATCGTACCGGATTTCCGCTTCCGCTTGCCGAGGCTGCAAGTTTCGATTTGGCCATGATTGAGGAAGCTGCACGCTACAATGCTTTGGAAAGTGCCGCTGATGGTTTGAACTGGGTTTTTGCCCCGATGGTGGATATTTCGTGGGACGCACGTTGGGGACGCGTCATGGAAGGGGCCGGTGAGGACCCTTATTATGGTTCTCGGGTAGCGGAGGCGCGTGTCAGAGGCTTGCAAGGAGACGATTTGGCAGACACGACGACTGTCATGGCATGTATGAAACATTTTGCCGGATATGGTGCACCGATAGCAGGAAAGGAGTATAATAGTGTGGATATGTCAATGGGCCACTTTGCCAATTTTTATATGCCTCCCTATAAGGCGGCCATAAAGGTAGGAGCAGCTACCGTGATGAGTGCTTTCAATGATTTTAATAATATTCCTTGTACTGCCAATGATTTCTTGCTCAACCGGCTATTGAGAGAGCAGTGGGGATTTAAGGGATTTGTTGTGTCCGATTATAATTCGGTAGAGGAATTGGTGAACCACCGTTATGCTGTTGACAAGAAAGATGCCGCAGCCAAAGCGCTGAATGCTGGTCTGGACATGGAGATGGTAAGTACCTGCTACTTGACTTATCTGAAGGAGCTTGTTCAAGAAGGGAAAGTAAAGGAGAGTGTGCTTGATGATGCAGTACGGCGTATATTGGAGAAGAAATATGAGTTGGGATTGTTTGAGGACCCTTTTCGCTACTGTAATCCGGAAAGAGCGGCCAGAATACTCAATGCGCCCGAAGTCCGTAATGCTTCGCTCCGTATGGCCGAGCGTTCCGTTGTATTGCTGGAGAATAGGGAATCTGTGCTTCCGTTGACGGCACAGACGAGGAAGATAGCCTTGATAGGAGGACTCTCAAAATCCCAGTACGATATGGCAGGTGCTTGGGCTGCCACTACGGACCGGAACAAAGTGGTGACCTTATATGATGCATTGGTCCGGAAAGGACTGGAGGTGAGCTATGCTGAAGGCTATGATATGAAGAGCAATCAGTTGACCGGATTGCAGGAAGCATTACAGGCTGCTGAGGCTTCGGATGTCATTGTTGTGGCGGTAGGCGAGAGATTCGGTCAGAGTGGCGAGAAGGCTTCCAAAGTGAATATAGCCATACCCGAGGGGCAGCAGAAGCTGGTGTCGGAACTGGCAAAGACTGGAAAACCTGTCATTGCTCTTGTCATGTGTGGGCGTCCGGTAATCTTCAATGAGATAAGGGAACATGCTGATGCGGTACTGTGTACTTGGTGGCTGGGAAGTGAGGCCGGCAATGCCATATGCAATGTGTTGTGGGGAGAGTATAATCCTTCGGCTAAATTGCCCATGACATTTCCTGCACACGTAGGACAGATTCCCATTTATTATCAGAATAAGAGCACCGGCCGCCCTACCGCATTGAAACAGACCTATAAGGCATCTTATATCGATGCTTCCACTGAGCCTGCCTATCCTTTCGGATATGGGCTTTCGTACACGGATTTTGGATATTCTGATTTGAAACTGCTGCCGGGCAAGGCTGCAGGCGTCCATACGGAGGTGTCGGTAAAAGTGACTAATACCGGTAAGTGTGCAGGAGAGGAAGTAGTTCAATTGTATGTGCAGGATAAGGTAGCCTCTGTTACGCGTCCGATAAAGGAATTGAAGGGCTTCAGGAAAATTCATCTGAATGTGGGTGAAAGCAAAACTGTAGCTTTTCAGATAACTGACGATGCACTGGGATTCTATGACAATGAGATGAATTATATGGTAGAACCTGGTGATTTCGTCTTTATGGTGGGTGGCAGTAGTGATGATGTACAGCAGATTACCTATAACTTGAAAGAATAGGATTCTTACCCTATAAA
>NZ_JBCNZM010000196.1:0-7580 GCF_040227615.1 Bacteroides sp. RTP31139st1_H2_RTP31139_211217
GCATGGTTGTTCTCCAACTTTTAGAAATACTTTCAGCTATTTCCGAAGCATTTAATCCCGGTTTCGTTTTAAGTAAATCTATTATCATTTGCTCATTCTCATTTACTATGCCATTTACTATGCCATTTACTATGCCATTGGTGACATAGTTCTTTACCTGACGTTTGAATACAACCGTAAACATCCCGTCCGTATGAAATTCAGGTTCAGGAAGATTAGCTTCTTTCATGGCTTCCTGCATACGGGGAATACCGGATGCAACCCTTTCCACCAAATGCATGCGGGTAAATAATCCAAAGATTAAGGGGTTACGTGTCATACTCTTGTGCCCGAAATCTTTAGCTACGATAGGCAAAAGCCCTCCGGGATTAGAAACCTCTACCCGGTCATCAAACATTTCTATTGTAATGGTTGCTCCCTGTTCGTAATAATCACGATGTGAGAGAGCGTTAATAATGGCTTCTTTAAACACAGTAAGAGGAATTTCCCAAATTTCTTCTCTTGGTCCTGCTCCCTCAATTTTATAAGCTACTTGCAGTTTACTTTCCAGCCATGCCATAGCCTGCAAATATTGTTGGTATAGTGGACCGCCAAAGGTTTTATCATCAATGATATATACTTTGGTTGTTCCTTTGAAAAGGATACATCTTGTTACTGCGTGTGGAAACTTTCGTTCAGGTTGTTTCCCAAAGAACATGGCTGCTCCATTCTTGGCTACTCCTTTATCCGTAAACAGTTCTAAATTCTCAAATATCTGTTTGTTGGCAGTCGATGGACTTAGCTTTGCTTCCGTGCGAAAGTCTTTTATCGCTTGTTCGTCTGCATCTGTGTAAATGTTGAACCATGAACAAGGGATAGCATCAAAAAAAATTTTGTTGCATTCCTGAAAGAAACTGCGCATTTCTTCGACAGTACGAAGTTTCTGTGAGTTTGCTCCCTCACGCACAAAGATAGAACCGGAAAATATATAAGGTTTATCTTTCCCAGACGGAACATCAATTACCCATACTGTCTTATCCTCGATATTTACCGCATACATATCACAATGGAGAGCCGGAGATATTTCACTGATAGAGCCTTGAATGGCTGAACGTTTGTCATTTTCCAAACCTGTACCAATAATCTGTCCGTTATCATTTACACCAATGAGTAAATATCCTCCGTCTGCATTAGCGAAAGCGCAAATTTCTTCTGTTAGTTCACGAACCTTTGAAGGAATACGAACTTTGAACTCTACATTATAGCCTTCTCCGCTATTGATGAGTGATTGTATGGTTTCTGTATTTGTCATAGACATCTATAAATATAATGCAAAAATAGTCATTTCTATTGTTTCAATAACTCTAAAAACAAGGATATGTATATGGTTTACTTCAAATTGTTCTTTCTGAAATTAGAGGGGCTGTATCCTCTATACTTTTTGAAAAACTTATTAAGATGGCTCTCATCGGTAAATCCCAATTCTTCAACGATTTCACAAATTCTCATTTGACTATGCAATAATCTATTTTCTACTAACTTTAGTTTGTAGTTTAAAATGTATTGCTGCATAGTTTCATTAGTATGTTTTTTGATATATCGTCCTAAATAATTCTCCGAAATGCCAAAATGTTGGCTTATATCTTTTGCTCTGATTTTACCTGTTTTATAGATGTTTGCTTGAATATACTGCAATATGTCAAGCGATTTGTCCTCAGAGCATTCATCCACCTGTTCAGGCAAGAACATTGCGATATTGCGTGCTACCACAATAATAATCGTATTAATTATTTGTGTTATAATCTCCTTGCTGTATAAATTTCGGTTAATATATTCCCTGATAATCGCTTCAATCATGGGTTTCACCAATAGCTTATCTACTTTATTTCTTAGTATACAACCGGGTTGATGATTAGCATGTTGAAGAATAAACTCCAGTCTTTGGATATTTTCAGCACCGAAAACAGAAGAATGTATATATATGTCGTTAAACTTGATGTCGACAAACTTAGTTGTTGTATGGATTTCGAAAGAATGCGTATCTCCGGGAGTAATCATAAACAAATGTCCGTCATGATAAGGAAACATATTGTTGTTAATCCATTGGATGCCTGTTCCTGAAAGAATATATACTAATTCAAAAAAGGTATGTTCATGCTCTTTTAGCAAGGATTCGTCAAGCTCGCTAAAACTAATTTCGAATGGTTGATGTAGGTTTTCTCTTTTCATGCCATAAATATAACCCTAAAAAACGGATTAATACCAAAATAACGAAAAATAATACCTAAAATTAGCCGAAAAATCGGTATAACTTTGCAATATATTTAAAATCATAGCTTATGAAAACTGAAATGGAAAAATGTTTGGCTGGTGAATGGTATGATTGCCACGACCCATTTTTTATGAATTTGAAGAGTAAAGCTCATCACTTGTTGATGAAATACAATTCTTTGCCGTATGAACAAAAGACTGAAAAACATGCCGTACTAAAGGAAATGTTTGGAAGCATAGGCGCAAATGTTTCTGTCGGTCATTCGTTTATATGTGATTATGGATGCAATATACATATCGGTGATAATGTCACCGTAAATACCGGTTGTACATTTGTCGATTGCAATAGGATTACCATAGGGAACAATGTGCTGGTAGCACCTAATGTGCAAATCTATACGGCAACTCACCCGGTAGAGTTTAATGAACGGCTTGTATTGACAGAAAACCCGGCTGGCTGTAAATATGTCCGTCGAACTTTTGCCCTCCCTGTCATGATAGAGGATGGCTGCTGGATTGGCGGTGGAGTAATTATTTTACCGGGTGTGACAATAGGGCAAAAAAGTGTGATTGGTGCAGGAAGTGTTGTCACCAAAGATATTCCGGCAAATAGCTTGGCGGTAGGAAATCCTTGCCGGGTGATACGGAAAATCAATCAAATGTAAGGTTATGATTAAATTAGTCGCCTTTGATTTAGACGGTACAATCGGAGATACAATTCCCATGTGCCTCAAAGCCTTAAAAAAGGCAGTAACCCCTTATGTTACTCTTAATGATGTATCCGAAAATGATATTTTAGAAACTTTTGGACTAAATGAAAAAGGAATGATAAAAAAACTTGTTGGTTATAATTGGGAAGAAGCCTTGAATGACTTCTACGTGATATACGAACAAATGCATATAATGTGCCCTCGTCCTTTTGACGGTATAACAGAACTGATTGAGAAGTTAAAAAAGAAATCTATTCTTATTGCTTTGGTTACGGGAAAAGGAGAAAAGAGTTGTACAATAACATTACGTCAATTTAATATGGACACGTGTTTTGATAAAGTAAAAACTGGAAATCCTTTCAAAAATAATAAAGCAGAGAATTTTAGGGAATTGCTTGCAGATTATAAGTTACAACCGGATGAAATGATATATATAGGTGATACAGTTTCAGATATTGTGTCTTGTAGGGAAGTTGGAATACGATGTTTATCTGCTTTATGGGTAACTTCTTGCTTAGATGCACAAAAATTAGAAGTTCACAATGCTGGGAATGTTTTTTATTCAATAGCTTCACTTGAATGCTATTTAATGGGATGACAAATATATATGCTTAATAAAGAAACATTTAGTATTTCTATTGTATGAACAGAATATCAGATTTGAGTTTCTTTCGATTATTATCGGAATACTCACAACGTAAAGTTTCCGTATCAGAATTTATGGAAGCTATTGAGGAATTGGCTATTCACTTGGCTGATTTTAGTATCAATGAACAGAATAATAGCGTTTTACTACGCTACCTTTCTTTCGGATTGTATAGACTTAAATCGTATCATGTGCGGTTTGAGCAAGAAAAAAATGCCTTATTTGTATCTCATTGATGAAGCGATTGGGCTACTGAACAATGAAATACGCCTTGTGGAATGGCGTATCAAGTACCCGGAGCAATTCAAATCACACTTTAACAAACAACCTTTTTCCCCTCTTTATTTGGCAGACAAAACAAATCTGATTGATATAATGGAAATTATCAGCGGTTTATTCCTTTCCAAACGTATCGTCTATAAAAATGGCAAACCAGCTTTCTTATCTGATTTATCTAAAGCTTTTGAATGGGTGTTTAACGTCCAACTAAAAGACTATCACCAAAAGCATGAGGATGTAATAAAGCGCAAGCCGGGCAAAATAACCGAATTTCTTAATGGACTATCTGACCTTATCCGAAATGAACATGATAAAAAAGGATATAGATAATCAATAACTTAGCTTTAATTTATAGGGGATTCCATGTGCTACCCCGTAATTTCTTTGCACTGGTTTTCTGAACTTTGCTTCATCAATCGATTGAGAAACAAGAATGTATAATCTGAAAAATGAAGTAAATATGTATATAGAAAACTATGATTTCAAGGAATGGATGCAAAAGCTATTTGACAAATTGGATGAGCTTTGCAAGGATGTACGAATATTGCGCAATGCAGATAAAGTGCTGTCCGAAGATGATAACCTACTGGATAATCAGGATTTATGCCTATTGTTCAAAGTTAGCATCAGAACATTGCAACGGCTGCGAAGCAAAAACGAGCTTCCCTATATGTTGATTAGCGGAAAAGTCTATTACCGGGCTTCGGATGTACGGAAGTTCATCAAGGAACGGTTTAATGCGGTCATGCTCCGCAACTTTGAAAAACAGTTTGGGGAAAAGAAGTAAGACAGATAGGCCGGAGTAGTGGGTATCACTTGCTCCGGCTCTCTCTTTTCTATGGCTTCCCTAACTTATCCGCTTCCTTTTTTAACTGTTTGGCTTGTTCGTCCAACAGTCTTGCACGCTCCAACGCTTCCGCTTGTTTACGGCTGCGGTATTCAAAATCTGTCACCGTATCTGTCAGATGCCGGATAAAACTGTTATCCCGTTTCCGACTGAAATTTATTTCCAGCAAATCTAAACTGTTACCATCTGCCTTTCCTTTCATCAGGAGATAACGGTATTTTATATCATTGTCCTGTAACTGCTGCATTCGTTCCGCAAAACGGATATTCAGGACTAACGACACAAGGCAAATGAGTATTCCTGCTGAAAAAAGAAAGAATTTCGGTTTCAGATAGGGAGTAATCCAGTTTAGAAATTTATCATACCAAGAACTGGGTTCTGACTTTTCCGATTGTTGTGTGTCAGCCGGAAACAATATCTTTAGTTTCTCCTTGAAATACCTGTGTGAAGCTACGATAAGCCCCTTTATATCTTCAAGGTCTTGTTTCTGATTCTCGGATTGTCCTTTCTTGATACTGGCGATTTGGCTTAAAATCTCCTGTACCATGTTTTCAGGAATGGTAGGTTTCCTTTGTGATTCCAAAATACGCTGCTCGATAACATCCAGTCGGTTTATCGTTTCCTCCCGGCTGGCTGGTGTCACTTGTTGTTCCTGCTTCTCTTTCAGTTCCGTAACCATAGAGAGAAGCCCCTCTAAAATCAAATTTTCTTCCATACGCCTATAACTTAAATTGTCGTTTCTTTTTCTTCTTCTTTCTCAAATCGGGATTGTCAGGCGTTTCATCAACCGGAGAGGACGAAACGGAAAACAAACCGCCTAAACCTACCAGTAGCGAATCATCACTTTTGTTTATTGCTGGTTCCTGTGTTTGTGGGGTAATCGTTTGCTTGTTGCTTCCGGCTGTTGTCAACTTTGCATCCCTGAAATATTTATCCAATTTGGAAAAACTGAAACTGCGGTCAATCTCCGAGCCTTTGAACGTGTATTCACCTTTGGAAAAGGAAATACCCTGTATCTCATTCGTCTGCCCTTTGTGTTTGAACTGAATGCTGATACATTTTTCTGTTAACTGCTCCTGTAACTGCTGCCAGTTCCTTGATTTTCTGATTTCATTCTTTACAGCCGTGTAAATCTCATATTTCGTTTTGTCCGGCTCTTTTAGACGATGTTGTTTCACCTGTTCTTTCCCTTTGGCAAAATACAGTCCGTGTTTTTCTTTCAGCTTCTTGCAAACTTGCTCGTTCCGGTACATATCGTTGCTGTCTGAAATGGTTTTACCGCTATTATCTATCCGGTTGAATACAATATGTACATGCGGATGCTCCCGGTCTTGATGCCGCACGATAATATATTGCGTATCGGTAATTTTCATTTCACGCATGTACTCCTGTGCCAACTGTATCATTTTCTCGTCTGTTAGTTTTGGGACATCCACTACCGAATAACTTAGCGCAATATGTCCGACTGATTTCTTTAAGCTGGGATTCATTTCTGTTTGCATACAGAAACTACGGATAATGTCGTGCTTGCTTTCGGCTAACACTCCCTCCGCATGAAGCAAAGCTGCCTGTTCCTTGCCGAGTACATAGTTCACACAGCCTTTAAATCCGCTTCCCTTTTTTATTTTTCCAATCATCCGATAACTGGTTTATGATTTCAATAATCCTGTTTTTCAGTTTCACAAGCTCCACAGCCACGAGCGCAAACCCTCCTGCATTGGCACAGTGTGCAAGCTGGTTGAGGTTGTTGGCTTCTCCTGCCAATTTGCGGATAGTGTCTGCGTCCTGCTTGTTCAGCCGAGGCGTTACCTCTGCCGAAACAACCGCTTGCCGGACGTATTCGCTAATAGGCAGACCGGATTCTCCGGCTCGCTTCTTGATAGCGTAATATTGTAGTTCGGTCAGCTTCGTACTGACTACCCGTTTTTGTTTGTCTATCCGGTTTTTTGCCGGGCGACCTCCTGTCTTATTTCTTATCTCTGTCATACGTTTTTTCTTTTAGGTGGTATCTTAGAAATTGCGACCAACGGGAGAAATTACTCTTTGCGATGAGCAAAGCAAGAGGTTTCGGTCTACCGAAACATAACCTTGCTCCCCTAAATCACACCGCTTGCCGTTGGTATGCTTTGCCTGTTCTACTAATTACAACCGCTTGCCCCTTTTTCTTTTTTCACCGGGAGTTTGTCTATTTTTATTTTCCTGCTGTTGTTGCTTGGCAGACTGTTTTTGTTTCTCCGGCTGCGTTTGTTGGGTTGACTGTTGCATCCTATTCTCTGCTTGGTTGAACTTCTTCCCACACAGGTAATCGTTCAAGTCCTTGTATTCACTGTACAGATGTGATGAATCACGTACATGCCAACAAAATTCTTTTTGTATGGCTTGGGTGGCTTTACGTCCTGCTTCATCATTATCCAAAAAGCAGTGGATATGCTCGTAATCTGCCAATGGGTATAGGGCTTTATCTACATTTGTGGTCGAGTTCAGGATAATGTAATCCTGCCAGTCAAGACAAGGATAGGTGGGATTTGTTTTCTGCCGGATGGCGATAAAAGAAAGATAGTCCATTACTCCCTCGAAAACAAAACAGCTATCGTTCTTTTTGCCTGACTGCCGTATGTGTGTGATGTCTTTGGGTGATGTACTGCCCTTGAAACGTGGATTGCGAAGCTCGTAACCTCCGGCATCGTTCTTGAAAGCAAGCGCAAAATAGGGCTTGTCACCGATACGGTAATACATTTCCTGCACATGGTGCGCTGCCATTTCAGGTGGAATGTTCCTGCTTCTCAAATAATCCATGAGTGCCGGATTCTGCAACGGCTGGATTTTACGGATGTCTATCGGGCTGGTC
>NZ_JBCNZM010000197.1:0-7535 GCF_040227615.1 Bacteroides sp. RTP31139st1_H2_RTP31139_211217
GAGTAGGCTCTTCCGTATGCTATATGAATGGCGAGAGGATTGGAAACGATGTATTCGGTCCTTTGCCTACCTGGTACGATGCTTCTGTATCTTATCTGACCTATGATGTCACCCCCTTGTTGAAGTCCGGTACCAATGCGATAGGCGTGGCTCTGGGCAACGGCCGCTATCTTTCCATGCGCGCCAATGGGATGGTAGGTTTTGGTTTGCCCCGTCTCATGGCGCAGTTGAATATAGAGTACGACAATGGTGAGACGGTGTCGGTAGTCAGCGATGATTCCTGGAAAGCGACGAACCACGGTCCTATAACTGCGAACAACGAATTTGACGGTGAACATTACGATGCCCGCTTGGAATTGGGTAAATGGACGGAAAGCGGCTATGATGATTCCGGATGGCAGTTGGCCGAACGGATGGAGGCTCCCAAAGGAAAACTTGTGGCACAGCTCTCTCCGAGTCTGAAGGTGATGGAGGAAATAAAGCCAATATCCGTTAAATCGGTAGGTGATGGAAGATATATCGTGGATATGGGGCAGAATATGGTAGGAATACAGCAGGTGAAACTGCGTGGCAAGAAGGACAAGCCCATTACCATGCGTTTTGCCGAAGTGCTGAAGGACAATGGTACGGAACTGTATCTTGACAACCTGCGCAGTGCCCTTGTCACGGATATTTATACTCCTGCCGCTGACGGTGAGTTTGTTTGGGAACCGTTGTTTGTTTACCATGGTTTCCGTTTTATGGAAATATCCGGTTTGGACTATGAACCGGCAGCGGATGATTTCACCGGTAAGGTGGTGTATGATGAAATGGCAACGAACGGTACGTTCGAGACTTCCGAGGAGTTGATTAACAGACTTCACAAGAATGCCTATTGGGGAATCCGTGGAAACTATCGCGGTATGCCTACCGACTGCCCCCAGCGTGATGAACGTCTTGGATGGCTGGGCGACCGCACTACCGGTGCCTATGGTGAAAGTTTCATTTTCGGCAATGCCTTGATGTATAAGAAGTGGCTGGTGGATATAGAAGAGTCCATGAATGAAAATGGAAGTATCTCTGTGGTATCTCCCCGTTACTGGACCATCTTCCATGATGACGTGACTTGGCCGGCTGCCTATTTTTACGTAGCCGACATGCTTTACCGCCAGTTTGGCGATGATAGCTCCATCAAAGAGCGCTATCCGTCCATGAAGCGCTGGGTAAACCACATGACGGAGACCAAAATGAAGGACTATATTCTGGTGAAGGATGAATACGGGGATTGGTGCATGCCTCCCGAGTCGCCGGAGCTGATTCATTCGGAGGACCCTGCCCGTAAGACGAACGGTGAAGTGTTGAGTACAACGGTGTTTTACAGTATTCTGCAACTGATGGAGAAGTTCGCGCAAATGAACGGACTTCCGGCAGATGCTGAAGAGTATGCAGCACTTGCCATTAAGGTCAAGGACGCTTATAACAAGAAATTCTTCAATACTGAGGCTGCACAGTATGACAACAATACGGTGACGGCAAACCTGCTTTCCCTCAGACTGGGTCTGGTTCCCGACGGATATGAAGATAAAGTATTTGCCAATGTCGTGGAGAAGACGGAAAAAGACTGTAAGGGACATGTCAGTGCCGGTGTGCTTGGCATCCAGCATCTGATGCGCGGACTTACCGAGTACGGTGGACTGGAACTTGCCTATAAGATAGTGACCAATGACACTTATCCCTCATGGGGCTACATGATTAAGAAGGGTGCAACCACCATTTGGGAATTATGGAATGGTGACACGGCAAATCCGGCGATGAATTCAAGAAACCATGTGATGCTTTTGGGAGATCTGCTGATATGGTTCTATGAGGATCTTGCCGGCATAAAGAATACTCCCGCTTCCGTCGGGTTCAAGCAGATTCTGATGGAACCGGTATTCCCGGAAAAACTGAATTATGTGAATGCTTCGCATGTATCGCCTTATGGCAGAATAGGAAGTTCCTGGAAACGTGATGGCAATAAGCTGGAGTGGAACGTTGAGATTCCTGCCAATACAACCGCTACGGTCAAGCTGCCGCTTGACTTCCATGTACAGGTAGATGCCGGTCAGGCGGGGATTCATTCCGTGGAGGAGGCTGACGGTAAGCTGGTAGTCGAATTGGGTTCCGGCAAGTATGTATTCATGTCTGAATGATATTTTTCTAACAACAATAAAACAGATGTAACTATGAGACTAAAAAGATTGTTTTTTGGGGTAATGCTTTTGGTGGGCATTACGGGTGCCGGAGCGACAAATGCTGCTCCGGAAGACATCTCTGCTTCTATTTCCTTGAAAGTGCCGGGGAATGATGCCAAGCAATATCCGCTGGCCTTGCAGAAGATGCAGGATGGTATGTACAGCTGCCGGGCTTCGGAAAAGTTACCGTTGGACATCATCCGCCAGGTGGTGGACAAGGATGGCAAACAGCGCATTACCGTCACACTCAAGGCGCTGGAAAATGTGTATTTCAACTACGGGGAACAGATAAAGACCGGTTACAAGCATTCGGACTGCCAGTTCTACATGCCGGGCTTCTGGTATCGCCGCAACCTGCGTTCGCCGAAGGAGGCTCCTTCTTTCCACACATCGGACAGTTGGCTGGTGCGTGAGGACCGTTTGAGCACTCCGCTGACGGCAGCTTTCAATCCGGCAAGCGGTACGTCCATGTCGGTTATCCGTATTGACAAGTTCGACAAGGAAGCTTTGACCACTCATAAGGAGGGAGAGGTAATCTTGTCCGGCGAGACTTCCATCGGATATACCGGTTTCTGCAATGTGGATGGTATGACTGTCTTGGCATACGGTTTCCCCTATAAGGAAGCACCGAAGACATATATCCGCAAATTGACGCTGGCTCCTGCCGTTGAGGCTTTCCAGCTGCTGCGTAAGGGCGACAGCATCTCCGTGACTTGGGAGGTGTCCGAAAGGAATGCTGCCGATTTTTCGGAATGCGTACAGCGCACCTGGGAGTATTGTTATGACACTAACCGTCCGAAACCGGTTGACACACCTTACACGGTAGACCGCATGAAGGAGGTGATGAGCAACTTCTTCGTGGAAAGCTATGTTGGCAATACCCCCACTCATTATTATTCCGGTGTAGAGTTGGAGACTGCTACTTGTGCCAATACCGATGTTGCCGAAGTGGGCTTTGTGGGACGTACATTGCTGAACGCTTTCAATGCTTTGGAGTATGGCAAACAGCAGAACCGCCAAGACCTGGTGGACAATGCTAACCATATCTTTGACACTTATCTCCAGAACGGTTTTTCGCCTGCCGGTTTCTTCAACGAAGTGGTACACTACAACCGCGACTTCAAGGAAACCAGACATAGCATTCGACGTCAGTCCGAAGGCGTATATGCCATTCTGAACTATCTGAACTACGAGAAACAGCAGAAGCGTAAACACCCCGAATGGGAGAAACGCATCAAGGGCATGCTGGACAGCTTCCTCAAGTTGCAGAACGAGGACGGCAGCTTCCCGCGCAAGTTCAAGGATGATTTCTCTATCGTGGATGCCAGCGGTGGTAGCACGCCTTCGGCAACATTGCCTTTGGTGATGGCGTCCAAGTATTTCAAGGACAAACGTTATCTGGCAAGCGCCAAGCGTACGGTAGACTATCTGGAGAAGGAACTGATATCCAAAGCCGATTATTTCTCTTCTACGCTGGATGCTAACTGCGAGGACAAGGAAGCCTCCTTGTATGCTGCTACGGCTGCTTATTACCTGGCTTTGGTTACCAAAGGAGAAGAGCGTGCACACTATGCCGGTCTGGCAAAGAAAGCCGCTTATTTTGCCTTGTCATGGTATTATACTTGGGATGTTCCTTTTGCCGAAGGTCAGATGCTGGGAGATATCGGCTTGAAAACCCGTGGTTGGGGAAATGTGTCGGTAGAGAATAACCATATCGATGTATTTATCTTCGAATTTGCCGATGTGCTGCATTGGCTCTCCAAAGAGTACAACGAGCCGCGCTTCTCTGACTTTGCCGAGGTGATATCCACTTCCATGCGCCAGTTACTGCCGTATGAAGGACACATGTGTGGCATTGCCAAAGTAGGCTATTACCCGGAAGTGGTGCAGCATACCAATTGGGATTACGGACGTAACGGAAAGGGATATTACAACAATATCTTCGCTCCGGGCTGGACGGTTGCTTCTTTGTGGGAGTTGTTCACTCCGGGACGTGCGGAGCAGTTCTTGTTGAAAAAATGATAGTCTAAACAGTAACCAATATTGTATTTATGAATAAGATGATGACTTTGTTGGCAAGCGTGATGCTATTGGCATCGGCTTGCACGGGCAAACAGGCGAGTGAAAAGACTGCTTCTGGACTGGAACCTGCGAACTTCCGTACGGAAGTGGATGGCAAGC
This sequence comes from Bacteroides sp. RTP31139st1_H2_RTP31139_211217, assembly GCF_040227615.1. Classification (NCBI taxonomy): domain Bacteria; kingdom Pseudomonadati; phylum Bacteroidota; class Bacteroidia; order Bacteroidales; family Bacteroidaceae; genus Bacteroides; species Bacteroides sp. RTP31139st1_H2_RTP31139_211217. The sequence goes on from NZ_JBCNZM010000197.1 coordinate 4,395, forward strand.
AGACAGACTTGTTTGTTTTGGAGAATAAGAATGGTATGGAAGTTTGTATTACGAATTTCGGTGGACGTATTGTATCAGTGATGGTGCCGGACAAGGATGGCGTTATGCGTGATGTGGTGCTGGGCTTCGATTCCATTCAGGACTACATCAAGTTCCCTTCGGATTTCGGCGCTACCATCGGACGTTATGCCAACCGTATCAACCAGGGTAAGATTACAGTGGATGGGGTAGAGTATCAGCTGCCGCGCAACAATTACGGTCATTGCCTGCATGGAGGTCCCAAGGGATACCAATATCAAGTGTTCGATGCCCGTCAGTTGAGTGACCGGGTTCTGGAACTGACTTATCTGTCGAAAGACGGAGAGGAGGGCTTCCCGGGTAACCTGACCTGCAAGGTCACTTTCTCGCTGACAGATGACGATGCCATCGACATTCGTTACAGTGCCGAAACAGACCGTACCACTGTTGTCAATATGACGAACCATTCTTACTTCAATCTGGATGGCGATCCCTCCAAGTCCAATTCGGATTATCTGCTCACTATCGATGCAGATGCTTATACCCCCGTGGACAGTACCTTCATGACTACCGGTGAGATTGTTTCCGTAGAAGGTACGGATATGGATTTCCGCACTCCTACTGCTGTTGGCGCCCGTATCGACAATGACTTTGAGCAGTTGAAGAACGGCAAGGGCTATGACCACAACTGGGTACTCAATACGAAGGGCGATGTCACCCGCCCGTGTGCCACCCTCGAATCTCCCTCAACGGGTATTGTGCTTGATGTCTATACCAACGAACCGGGCATTCAGATTTATGCCGGTAACTTCCTGGATGGCACACTGACCGGAAAGAAAGGTATCGTGTACGGTCATCGTGCGTCCGTCTGTTTGGAGACGCAGAAATATCCCGATACGCCCAACAAGCCGGAATGGCCTTCGGCGTTGCTGAAGCCGGGAGAAAAGTATGACAGTCATTGCATCTATCGCTTTTCGGTGAAGAAATAAATATAGGGGATGTGTCATCTGTGTGCTATCAACCGTTTTGATACCCTCTTATTGTATGGCCTTTTTTGTGAATCTAAAACATAATATACAATGAAACACTTTAGTGTTTTTTTATTGGCTGCTTTATTCCCTTTGATTTTCATGGGTTGCAAAAGTGAGGAAGACTCTTATCCTCCTATTCATTATGGATACAATTTAGCATTTGTCGATGAAAATGGTAATGATTTGATTGAGGGAATGCAAACCGGTCTTGGAAGAAATGGTAAGCCTGCTTTGAGAGAGAAAGATTACTCCTATAAATTGGTAGAACCCGATTCTAAAGATGACTTTACCGGACCGGACTGTATCTATGTGGAAAGCAGGGACGGACTTTTTACTTTGGCAATCTTTGATGCACTATGGGATGGATATAAATATGACAAGAAGCCTGAAGTATTGAGGCGTACGTTTGTTTGTCCCTATATCTTTGGTGACGGAGAGGAACATTCCATTATTTCCCATTGGAAGTACAATGATGGTTATGGCAGTGTTGAACTTATTAGAGTAACTATAGATGGTGTGGATGCCCGCATCGAATCAGGAGCAGACAAATATCACCCGTTAGTTGTCGTTGTGTTGACAAAGTAACTTGTTTTTCTTAAATACTCTGTCTTGGTAAAATCAGCACTTTATCAAGACAGAGTTTTTATTCTTTGGAATTACCGCATCGCCAGCGCCTTATTCTCCGCCTCCTCCATAATCTCCCGTTCTCCCGGCCCTTTGTCATTGATGCCGCAAAGGTGGAGGATGCCGTGGATGATGACCCGGTACAGTTCACGTTCGTAGTTGTTATCGGCGAACTGTTCCGCATTGGTGCGTACGGTATCGAGGCTGATGAAGAGGTCACCGCTAAGGCGGTTGCCTTCACAGTAGTCGAAAGTGATGATATCTGTGTAATAATCGTGTTGCAGATATTGGCGGTTCACTTCGAGTATCTTCTCGTCCGAGCAGAAGATGTAGGCGATTTCACCGACTCTTTTTCCGTAAGTGGCGGCTACGGATTTTATCCATTCCGTGGTTTCACGCTTCTTGATGGATGGCATTTCCACGCCGTCTGTCTGATAACTAATCATTTTATTTACGATTTAATGATTTACGATGTACGATTGAAATTACGTTCTTGCGATTAAGCTAGTTCTTTTAAAAGAAGAATAAGTAACTGATGATGATGGCTGCAATGATGCCGGAAAAATCGGCAATCAGCCCACACGTCACGGCATTCCTCGTTTTGGTGATACCTACGCTGCCGAAATACACAGCAAGGATATAGAACGTAGTATCCGAAGCACCGCGTACCACGCAGCTCATACGGCTGACGAATGAATCGGGACCATATTGCTTCATGGTGTCAATCATCAGTCCGTTGGCACCGCTGCCGCTCAGTGACTTCATCAAGGCAGTGGGCAGGGCACCTACAAAACTGGTATCTACACCGAATAGTCCTACTACATAACCGATACCGTTCACCAGTATATCCATGGCGCCGGAAGTGCGGAAAACGGCGATTCCAACGAGAAAAGCAACCAGATAAGGGATAATGCGTATGGCAGTGGTAAAGCCTTCTTTGGCTCCTTCTATAAAGGCATCGTATACATTGATTTTCTTCCATAGCCCCCAGAGGATGAACAGCAGGATGATGGAGAACAGCAGTATGTTGGCAATTAAAGTGGAATATACACCCATTTCATCACGGCTAATCTGTGTGAACAGATAAATGAGTGCGGCAAAGAAAAGACTGATGCAGCCAATCAGGATAAGTATGGGCTTGTTCAGCAGGTTGATGCGTTGTGCAATGCTGACGGCAATGACACCGACAATGGTCGAGATGGCGGTCGTTATCAGTGTGGGGATAAAGATGTCCGTGGGTTGGGCGGCACCCATCTGCGAGCGATACATCATGATGCTGACGGGGATAAGTATCAGTCCCGAAGTGTTGAGTACAAGGAACATTACCATCGGATTGGTGGCAGTATCCTTTTTCGGGTTTAGTTCCTGAAGTTCCTTCATGGCTTTCAGCCCCATTGGGGTAGCGGCATTGTCCAGCCCCAGCATGTTGGCAGAGAGATTCATGAATATGGAACCCATGGCAGGATGT